>NZ_JBFUIX010000006.1:0-129322 GCF_056401635.1 Paenibacillus sp. P4_E11
GTCCAGCGTTCTTTCCTTGCTTACCGGGATAAAGGCTAGTTCGATTCGGGTCGTGTCACTGTCGAGCTCCAGCCGAATACCAGCAGCCGTCTCAGCGCTTCCGTTCATGGCGTTCGGAGGAAACAGTTCCGCTTGCTCGAAGGGGATTCGCCAAGGCTTGAGAAAACCAGCCCCCCGCTCGAACGAGATCGCGCCGTAGATCATCTTCTCGTCGGGCTTGATGACTTGCATGCTCTGTCCCTCCTTCTCCGCGCGCCGGCGGATTCATCCGCCGGCGGCCCTAAGTCGTCCGTCCGCCTTGTTAACGCGACTTCAGAACGTCTATTTCACGTTGCAGCTCGTTCACTTGGTCCGAAAGCTCCTGTACGGCTTTAATCAGGAGGAGAGATGAATTCCTCGTACCTTAACCCTTGTTTCTTCGACTCGCCGTCCTCGATCCAGCCGGCGAACTCTCGTCTTTCAGCTGGTAAGAGACCGGGCGCAGCGCGTTGACAAAAAACAATCCAAGGTCGCTCTCGCGGATAAGCTCCTTATCACGCACGTCCGACGTTACGATGGCGGGCGACCCCATGTATATCGTACTCCAACGGTTCGTCATCGAGCCTAGCGAATAAATGCTGCTTATTCAGCTGATTCGCAGAGGAGAACAAGGGAAAAGCCGGGAAAGATCGACTTCGGTTAGTTTGGAAACGCGCAATGATGAGTTTTTCGAACGTTTTTCGAACGAATCGTCGCTTATATGGAAGTGCGTCGGGCAGAAGTTTTCGTTCGAACAATTATGCGATGAGTTCGCCTCAAGCCGAACTGTATTGAAAAGCCTGTTCAAGAGCCGAGCGAGTTCCGGCGTGATGGAATATTACATCCGGTTGAAGCTTGAGAGATTTGCATTTTCGCCATGCTTACTCCCTCTCTTTTAAAATTTCGGCATTCCGCTTCATGTCTTTCCCACAACAACAAGACAGGTCGGTCTATATACCGGGCAGTCCAGCCCCGTCGGCTGCGGAATTCCGTCTTCGTCCAACTTCAAGACGACTACGGAATCGGAGTCCTGATTCGCCGCAAGAAGGTGCGACCCGTCCGGCGTCAAGACGATATGGCGCGGTGTCCGACCGCCGCTTGGAGCATGCCCCGCAGGTGTAAGACGTCCGTCCGCCGCGGCACGAAACACCGCGATGCTGTCATGCCCCCGGTTCGAGCCGTATACGTACACTCCCGATCGCGATACGACCACTTCGGCACAAGAGCTTCTTCCTGTATAGCCATCCGGGAGCGTGGACAAGGTCTGCAGCGGAGCAAGCGACCCGTCGAGCGGATCGAGAGCATAAACGGTAATCGATGAGGCCAACTCCTCGATCGAATAGACAATGGGCAGCGCCGGATGAAAGGCGAGATGACGCGGTCCGGCCCCGGGTCGGGCTTTTGCTTCCGCGATCAGAGTGAGCTTGCCGGAAACCGGATGCAGCCGGTACGTATAGATCGTATCGGTTCCCAAATCCGAGACAAGCCAGAAGGACGTGGACGGAATCGGATATACGGAGTGCGGGTGCGGCGCTTCCTGACGCTTGGCGTTTATGCTGTTGCCCCGATGGATGGCTAGGTCGGTCGACGGTCCGGCCGTACCATCCTCCATAACCGGATGCACGGATACTGTCCCGCTCTTGTAATTCGCGACCAGCAGCCATTTTCCCGACGGATCAAGGCTCAAATGGCAAGGAATTTCGCCGCCGGAGGACATCCGGTTCCTTTCTGCAATATTCCTTGACATTGGGTCGATCCCGTACGATGCGACATGACCGGCGGTCGACTCGCTTACCGCGAAAAGCATACGGCTGCCCGGGGCCACAGCCAGAAAAGCCGGCCTGTCGATCCCGGACGTGCCTCCCGAACGGTACAATGTGCCTTGACCTGCGTCGAACCGGAGCCGGACGATCCCTTCTTCGTCTGCCGGCGAATACGTGCCTACCCAAATTTCCAATTCAGTCGACAATTCGTCCCCCATGGATCAGATGCCTCCTTTAACCCCTCCAGTGGAAATATTGCAATAACGCGTTCGACTGCCGTCAGCGTATCAAGCATAAAGCAACCGCATAGCCCTTTATCCCATCGAACTTCTGTTTGATTGCCATACAGCGCAATCTGGTTTCCTCCCCGGACCGCTTGCCGTCGGCCCCGACGAAATCGCCTGCGTTGACATCCGTACCGACACGCGCATGTACTTGACCGACCAAACCGATGCACGACCATTCCTCCGGTCGCTCGCTGCGTGGAACTTGTGGAAGCTCCCCGTTCCAGTCCGGGTTTTCTTTTCTCGTCTTGACGACTTGTCCCGTATCCGGATCGACCAAAGTCGTATAGACCGGTTCGCCGAATTCGCCCGTCGCGTACCGTCCGGACCAATGGAAAGGAGTATCGCCCAGCACGACACCGGCGGTGCCCGAAACTACGCCGAGTATGTACTCGCCCGCACGTGCCGGACGAACCTTGCCGCCGTCCAGTGTAACGATCGTTCCGAGCGGGATCACTCCCCGCTCGGCGTTTTCGAAATATTCCGCGTAGTCGGAAAATATATGGCTTGTCGTCAATGTTCCGGCTATATGCACGTCGCCCGACGTGGAGAAAATGTGCCAACTGCGATTGGCCGCGCTTGCGGCGCCGGAACTTGCATCTCCGCCGGCGATACTCGACGGATGGTTGTTGATCGTCCGGCGCGAAGCGAGCAGGACGGCGCGGGTCGTCTGAGCCTCGCCAACGTTGGAGGCGATGCACGCCGACTGCACACCCGATGACGAGCAGCCGTCGACGGCGATGTTCGCGGAATTGCTTGCGCTGGCCGTACTTTTATTCGTGGCGATATTCGCGGAACGCAAAGCCTTTACGATGCTGGCGTTCGATGCGATGTTCGCGGTCGCTGACGCCTGCGCCTTGCAACCGTTAGTGGTCGCGATATTGGCGCTGTAGTCGCCGGAGGTTTGGAAGCCCGCATCAACCCGATCCGAGTATCCCGAGCCTCCGCTCGTCAGGACGATGCCGGTCACCGCACCGTCGGAAACGGTTGCGGTCGCTGCCGCACCTTTACCGGTGTCGCTCCTGTCGCGAAAAACGACGATTGGCGCTTCCGAATAACCGCTTCCTCCCGATAAGACCGATATTCCGGTCACGATGCCGCCTGTAACGGTTACAGAAGCGACTGCGCCCGAGCCGATGCCGACTGTTGCATCCACGCAAGAGATATTGGTTCCATGCTGGGCCGATACGGCCGAGCGCCGCGAGGCGATGTTCGCGCCGCTCGAGTATTCGCTTCTGCACAGGATGGACGCGGCATTGATCCCGCGAAAACCCTCAACCACGCACTCTTCGGAGGCGATATTGACGGATTGAGGAGCGTTCGCCCGCGAACCTCTGGCGCTATAATTGCCGCTCGCGTTGCCGTTCGCTTCGCTGTAGATGGATGCCACATTGACGGAACGAGGGAACGTCGAGCGGCAATTTTGCGAAGCGAGCAAAGCGACCAAATGCTTCGTCGTCCTTCCGCTGAAATTCGTGACCGTATAACCGCCCGTATACATCGTGTCGTACGCTCCAGTATCCCTTTCGGCCGATATGACAGAAGCCAATCCGTTCGCCTCGAACGTTCCGTCTTGCCCGCTGCTCCTTGATATGGCGATAAACTTGCCATTGTAGTACGTATTGGCGGCGGGAATCGAATCGACATTGTACGTTTTTCCCTGCAGATCGACATATTGACCTTGATATAACGCTTCTAGGGCAGCGAATGCGGCGGTATCGTCGGTCGTCCCATCCCCTTTCGCTCCGCCCGCGAAGCGCGGATCGCCGACATGAATAAGCTTGTTCAATCTTCCCGCGACGGTATCGCCGGCATATCCGA
Organism: Paenibacillus sp. P4_E11; assembly: GCF_056401635.1. Taxonomy (NCBI): domain Bacteria; kingdom Bacillati; phylum Bacillota; class Bacilli; order Caryophanales; family Paenibacillaceae; genus Paenibacillus; species Paenibacillus sp. P4_E11. Next base: position 3,887 of record NZ_JBFUIX010000006.1, read on the forward strand.
CCAGAGCCGCTCCCTTGGTCGCAACGACGGAATCGGCCAGGTCGGCCTTGAATTCGTCGAGTTCCCCAGGGATACCACCGCGCCTGGTCAAAGACGGGTCGCTCCCGCCAACTAACGATTCGCCGTGAACGTTCAAGGTACCCGCCGCCAGAAATCCGACACCGGCCATGCCGATACCTGCCATAAATTTACGTCTTGATACAGCGGGCTTGCGCTGTTCCGGTTGCTGCTCCATTGACGAACCCTCCCTATTTTTACTTTCCGCTCCAGGGGCGACCGAATTCCGGCTCCCCGGAAATGAAACGTCTGCTGTTAACGCGCAATCAATTCGGCCAGCTTTTTTTCGGCCGCATCCTGAGCCGAGCGAAGCGCGGTGTTAATATCTTGTTTGTCTTGTACATATTCAATGAAAGCATTTTTTACAAAACTGTTATATATTTCGGCTTGATGCACGCTGTAAGCCACGGGCTGCGCATTTTTGCTTTTGAATACGGCCTTTATGTTTTTATCCTTCAATGACGGTATGTCTGCGCCAAACTGTTCGATCATCGCCGGATTGGCCAACGGGGACATAAGTGGAACCGTCCGCGCCAGCCTGAGCTGCACATCCTCGGAAGTAAGAGTCTCGACGACTTGCATCGCGGCATCCTTATGCTTGCTCGTCCTGGTTATGCCGATCAGACGCAAATTCGGCATACTGTTTACGTTCGGCAAATGATCGAAGCTCGGAGCTTGCGCGATATCCCAATTCAACTCGTTGGGAGGGATCGATTTCAACTGTTCGAGACCTTGAACGCGTACGATCATCGCCAACGTTTTGGATAAAAACGAAGCAATCGGCTGCGAACCGATTCTTGAAGTTGACTCCGCCATATTATTCGGGATCGTATAAATGGTTTTGCCAAGAATGAACGCATCCCTCCACTTGTCGTTGTTGATTGAAACCTTGTTCGTTTTGGCATCGACAGCGAGCATCGATAAGGAATAAGCCATCCGGATCGGACCATCGAAGCCAAGACCGCGATATTGAACATCGTTGTCCATTCGGCTCAGCTTCCTGGCCAACTCCAGCGTTTCGTTCCAAGTCAATCCGTCCTTCGGATAAGAAACTCCAAATTTGTCAAATATATCCTTGTTGTAGTGAAGCGCATCTCCGCTCGATTCGTATGGCAGGGCGTACAGTTCACCTTTAGCAGACATCACTCTCACAGCATCCAAGGCATTCGACTGAAACTTATTCAAATCGACCCTGCTATTTTTTAATAGCGGCGAAACATCCTCAACCAGTTGCAGATTGGAGAGTTTTCCGAAGCCGCTTTGAGGTACAAGATAAAGATCCGGCGTCATACCTGCCGCTACAAGCTCCTCCAGGCTCCGGCCTTTTTCGTTGAAAGAGATGTAGTTAATCGTAATGTGGGGATACTTTTCTTTTAAAGGAGCGATCAGCATATCTGTTAATGTTTCTTCCGTATAAGTCAAATCCTGTGAAAACAAATTCAAGGTGACGGGCTCCATCGGCTTTTCTTTTGCCGACTTTTCCGTTATATCTTCGGCCTTATCGGCTCCGCTGCAGGCAGTAAGGAGAACGAAAGCCAAATAAATGGCCAACGTCAGTGCGATGAACCTCTTCAAATCGAACGACCTCCCCAATTTATCGTCTCTAATGCAATTCAGCCCATTTGATCCGTATAACGGCTATGCCTTCCTTCATCATAGAGAAAATGCAGTATAGGTAAGCGTCATGAACGAGCGTATGCGGGTAACCGTAATGACCGTTTTTGGCAAAACCTTCGAACTTCCGGACGAACGTCTCATTGCCCAACACGTAGTGCCGGTCGAATCGAATTCCGTCCTCCGAGAGGGAAAGGATAAGCGGTTTCCTCCCTCCTTTCGGATCCGGGCAGCCGACGTAATAAAATCGTCCATCCGGGAGCCGGCCGAAATGGAATTTCGTCCTGCAATCGCTGAAATCGGTAGGAACAGGCTCGGACCAAGTAGCTCCGTCATCCGCGCTTTCCGTCAGCCACAGCCTGTTCGTATTACTGCGCAGCAGCATATGAATCATGCGATCGTCAGTCTCGTAAAACGATCCTTCGCATAGCCTGTTCGTCCAGCCCATCCTCTGATCGGCGATATGACGTCTGAAATAAGCATCGTCAATGACCGGCTCGGAAAATCGTGATGCATCGTAAATTCCGTTCGTTTTCCAGCCGGTTAGCCCTTCCGGATCGTCCGTGTACGGGAACAGTATTCCGCCGCTAATAATCAGCCTTCCGGAGGAGGTTGCTTCAGGTCCATGATTCGGTACGGTTGGTACGCCCAAATCGATCGGATCGCTCCAATGTTTCCCGTCTATAGTCGTCAAAGCGAACAGGGAAGTATCCCGATGATGGATCCCTATTTGCTTGTACGAACCGTCTTCTATGTTGTCCGGTGCATATTCATACTGCCCGAAATAAGCGATAAGCTCGTCTCCGGTCGTGTGGAAGCCTGCGGCGGTTAAAACCGTGTCCGAATGCTTGCCTCGCCGGGAATCCACCAGGGGCGCGGGCTCCGTCCAATGGTAGAAATCGTTCGAGGTCGACATCAGCACGCRCTGTCCTACATCATCCTCGTGCTGTCGGCCGTTTGACCATATTGCGTACAAAGTCCCTTTAAACGAGGCGATCGAAGCATGATGCGAGAATGTCCATCCTGGTCGGTCGGGGTCGTATAACACGATCTTTTCCGTCGGCAGCGGCTTTGGAGGGTGATTCTCATCATAACAATTCGTAATCTTGCAATTCACTTTACCACCTCTTCATTGTTCTAATTTTTAGAACTAAGTTCTAATGTAATGAACTCACTCCCATTATATACGAATCCGAAAGGGGATACGATCCTTTTCTGTTCACACGAATTGGTCGAGCTTCTGCGGCATGTCTGACTGTGATATACTACAGAAAGTTCGAAGATTACGGATATCGCAATAACGGATACGATTCTTTTAAATCCTCCCACATCCGGCCTTATCCATGATTGGACAAGGCGTGAATTTTTCGATACAAATCCCCAAAAATTCGATCGCGACTCACGAAGGTCGCGCAACGGATGAAATGTCGGCTCGAATCGAAGCTCCATCGACAACTATCATGCTTTGTAATGACCGGGCTGTGCACCAATTGGGTCGGAACCCGGCTCGGATCAACCAGCCAGGCAACGGCGGCAAGATCCCATATGACCCGCGAATAAGCGAAGTGGTCCTCGCGGCATTGCTCCAGCGTTTGGTACAAATAATCTCCGATCGGACCGTATCCTTTCAGATACCGCTCCGTTTCCGCCAGCGTCGTCAGTAGATGCGAGGCTACGCCTTTGCAAGGAATCCATACTAGCGGTACACCGCTGTCGAAGAGGATGCGGGAAGCATGCACGTCCTGACGAAGATTGAACTCTTGAGTGTTGGACCAGTTCAGAGCATGCCCTCCGAGCCAGACGACCACGATTTTCTCGCGTATCCGGGGATCGATCAGAATGGCGGAGGCTACGTTCGTAATGGCTCCGATCGCGACCACATACAGCGGATCGTCCTCTGGCGAGGTTAAAGCTCGATGGATCAAATCGGTTACTGCAGCGCTGTGAACCGGCGTCGATGCATCCGGAAGGAACCGGTCGGATCCTTTGAAGGCAAAGCCCGCGGACGATCTCCCGAACAATCCGAGTATCCGCTCAATCTCCCGGTAGCTCTTCTCCATCCCGTCTCCCGGACCGCTCGACAGGGCATTCTCGAACGGAGCGGCGTAAATAGCCTCGATCTCAAGACGTTCCGGCGAGGCGAGCGCGTACGAGACGGCAAATTGATCGTCAATTTCGTTATACGTGTCCGTATCGAGCACCATCCGCACCTTGCCGGACGGCGGCTCCAATCGTTTCAATAAGTTGTCAGTGGCTAGCAGCGAATATGCCATCCAGAAGCACCTCCGAACCTGTCATATTATGCATCGGTAAGTCCGCCGTATTTTCCCAATTCCGCATTACGGTAGCTTTGCGGCGCGACCCCTTCCGTTTTCTTGAATATCCGCAGAAACGTCGTCCGGCTGTGAATGCCGACGCGTTCCGCGATGTCTGCGATAGACAGATCCGTATTAGCCAGAAGCTGCTTAGCTTTATTGACCCGAACCATATTCAAGTACTGGGTGATATTCATTCCCGTCTTCTCTTTAAACAACCGCGATACATATTCCGGGGAGAAACCGAACCGATCGGAAATGCTCTCCAGGTACAGACCGCGGTCGTACTCCGATTCGATCATGTCCGTTATCGCGGCGACAAGCATATTCGTCTTGTAAGCTTGCTGTCGCTTCTGCAGCTCTTCGGCAAGGAGCTCGAAGAAGGAAAGCAGTTCTGCCTTCCGGCGTTCCATGTTCGGCGACCAATCTTCGGGATCTCCAAGCAGCCGGTGCCGCTCCTCCTTCACCATTCCTCTCGTTCAAGTCCCTGCTCCATGATGAAGCGCAGCCCTGTCCGGTACACATCCGTGATCAGAACACGGAACTCATGGGACGACATGCGGCTTTTCTGCTGCTGCAGGTATTGCCCAATCTTCTCCTTAAGCGCGGCGTCCCCGGCCTTAAGCAGGTTAAGCAGCTTGATCTCATCGGTAAATGTGTAGTTCACGTTGGGACGAATATCGAGACGCTCATACTCGATGATTTCACAATCCCGGTTCCCCTTCTGATGCTGCAACGCGGCGATCGCTTCCTTGCACGATTCGCCTATCCCTTTCACGCCTTCGTGAACGCCACCTATCCCCACATGCAGAATACAGTAGCGCAAATCGAACTGGAACGTCTGCATGACGGTAGTGGAACGTTTATATCGTATCGATCGGAACGCGCAAGACGTAAACGCTTTCTTTGCAAAGCGAATAGATGACGTGCAAATATCCGTCATGCACCAGCGTATGGGGATAGCCATAGTCCCCGCTTTGTACATGCCAGGGAACAGCCTTTCGCCGGGCTGGTTCTTCAGAATGTAATGACGATCGAACCGCATTCCGTCGCGGGAAAGCGACAGAACGAGCGGATTTCGGTTTCCCCTGGACATCCGCTGTAATCGGGCTCAGCTTGGAATTGATTTGCTTGACCTGTTCGTTTTCTTCATCCGTAAAAGACGGCTTCAGAGACGGCGCGCGAAATTTGGTTGCCCAAATCCATCGTTACGACAATTCTCCCGCTCGCGAGCCGGGCGATGCCCGGGCTGCCCACAAAGGTAGAAGCCGGGTCCGGGGATTCGGTAATCTTTTGAAGTTCCGGGAATCTCAAACTCCCGGCATCTCCCGAACCTCCGGAGCCTCCGGAGCCTCCGAAGATCCCGCAATCCGCGGGCTGGCACGGCCGCTCCACAGCGGATCGAAATCCGGTCCCTCGGACAAATAGTCCAGCCTGCTTCTCAGCCACTGCGGATCGACTTCCTTCGCGGCCACCCCCCGTGCGGCCGCATGGCTGGCGGCAAGACCCGCCGCTTCGCCGATGCCCGTCATCGTGGCCATCACGCGGATAGCCGCCGACGCTTCGTGACTGGCCGACAAAGCCCGGCAAGGTACGATCAGGTTCTCGATGCCCATGGGGACAATCGACCGGTACGGGACCTCGTAGTAATCGCCCGCAGGGACGTTGTACCGGTCCGCCACCGCTCCGTAGCCCTTCGACGACTCGTGGTCGAAGCCCGATCCGGTGGGCGAATGGATATCGATAAAATAACGGCTGCGCACGATCGCGTCGTCAAACTTTCTCGCCCCGGTAATATCCTGCTCAGTCACCGTATAAAGCCCTTTAATGTGCCGGGTTTCCCGCACCCCCACCTGACAGGCGACCTTCTCCAAATAAGCTGCGGAGAAGTACGGGACCTCGGTACGCAGCCAATCAGCCAGCAGGAAAGCCTGTCTGCGCCCCTCTGTTTCGGAAAAGCTCAAATCCTTGGCGACCAGCCCGTTGACCTTGTTGATCCGGGTCATATTGAAATGGAGAACACCCGGATGAGGGTAGTCATAAAAATGAATCCAATTCCGGTACGGGTAGTTCAGTCGCCCGGCACGAATCGCCTGCTGGAAATACGGCTCGACCAACAGCCGCGCCTTCTTGTGTCCGGTCTCGTTGCGCTCGCGCAGATGCTCGAGCATAAGACGCTTGTTCACATTCCCCATGCGGAAGCTCACGGTCATGGCCTGCGTCAATTGATCCACCGGCCGGCCCAGGCTCCACTCGCAGCCGGCCAAGCTTGCCAAGTCCGCATCGCCCGTCGCGTCAATGAACATGTCCCCTTCGATTACTCCCGCGCCGTCCTTTGAAGCGACTCCGATCGATTCGATTCGTTCGCGTCGGCATACTACATTCGTCACCATCGTATGATACAAAATATCGACGCCCGCCTCCTGGAGCATGCAATCATACACAACTTTCAGGCGTTCCTCGTCAAACGCGGAGTCCGTCAGCTCCGAGCCGTAGCCGCCCGCCCTGTGCAGCCGACGGACAATTTCCTTGAATATGCCGCCTATCAGCGACCCGGTAGCGCCCGTTTCCGGATGCGGGTATTCGTGGCCGGCCCAAGGATTCACCAGGGCGCTTGTCGCCATGCCTCCGCAAAAACCGTACCGCTCGACCAGCAGAACGCGCGCCCCCGCGCGCCCCGCCGCTATGGCGGCTGCGGCTCCCGATGGACCTCCGCCGCATACGATGACATCGTAACGCATCGTTCGTCCTCCTTTGTCCCCTCGATTCGTGTTGTTCTTTCCATGCGCCGCCTGTAGCTGCGTTACGCTCTTTCCACCTCTCGCTCCCCGTCCCCCCAAATCCTGACGCAACGGGAAACAGAAAAGCCACCCCCTTACGTTCTAATATTTAGAACATCGTTCTAATATTTTATTCACCCAAATAGTAGCACAGCGATCGGTGAAATGCAATCCCGGATTTCGAACGCATTTTGCTCCTGATCGTTGCTTGCTGGTAACTGTTGACGTATAATGGGGCTATAGTTAATTCTAAATATAAGAACACAGTTCTAAATACTCTTCCGAAACGGAACGAGGGGCATCGGAAAAATAAGGGTTCGATTTATCGATTATTGGATTGGGGCGGTGTGGAAAATCATGATTGCAGAGGATCAAATCAAGACGAAAACGTTATTTAAAGCTTTGCAGGTGCTGGATTGCTTTACCGCGACGACGCCCGAGCTCGGCGTTACCGAAATCAGCGAGCGTCTCGGCCTGTACAAAAGCAACGTGCATAATATAATGGACACTTTCGTCAAAGCCGGCTATATCAAAAAAAATCCGGAAAACGGCAAATATAGGCTTACGCTCAAGGTGCTGCAGCTTGGCCATGTCGTATCGAGCAACATCAGCTTCCGCAAAACGGTTCAACCCCACATGCAGGAGTTGGCCGACGTTACAGGTGAAACGATCTTTCTGGCTATTCCCGGCGAAGACGCAGAAGTCGTGTACCTCGATTCCTCCTCACCGAGAAATCTGATGACCGTCAAGTCGGTCATGGGCATCAAGGCTCCGCTGTATTGCACTGGGATCGGCAAAGCGATGCTCGCCTATCTCCCCCGCGAGGTCGTCAATGCCGTGATCGGGCGGGGACTGGCTTCCATAACGGACAACACCATTACCGATACCGGCACGCTGCTGCAGGAATTGGAAACGATCCGGCTCCGCGGATATGCCATCGACAATATGGAGCACCAATTCGGCATCAAATGCGTGGGCATGCCGATTCGCAACCGGAAGGGCGACGTTGTCGCGGGCTTAAGCATATCCGGCCCATCTCTACGCTTCGACGAACAAAGAATCGAGGAGCATGTACGGAGACTAGGGGCGGTTATTGCAGTTTTGGAGTTAGAATGATTCCGTCAACCTATGCGAACTAGGACCCTACCCCGATTTTGCGCCGAACAAGAATAAGAAGCAGTGGCCGGCTCGCCTTTTGACCGCCCGCATTTAAGAAAAACCGTCCGGAAAAAACATCCGAACGGTCCTTTGGTGTGCAAACCCATACGTTTGCGCGTGCGAGGGAATGGGTATCGGGCTCCAGCCGCTCGTTCTGTACCCAGATCCACGCCGGGCCTCATGCCGATGTATGTGGATGTCCTTCCTCTTGATGAAACGCGGGCGCGCGTGGGGCGTAGCCGCCTGCAGCTGACCGATGGCTCCGCGTCGATCTTGGCGACAACGGGATTACTGCTGTTGAAGGTTATACCCGATGAGACGGTCACGCTGCTGCCGTCGGAGTAAGCTGCCGACACGAGCGTTTGCTGGGTGTCCCCTTCCTTTATCGAGGCCTCCTTATGAACATCATGCGAGACCATTACTGCTCGTCACCGGACTCCCATCTCGAACAGCCCGAGTCCGTGGCCGAACGCTTGCTGCAGGCTACGGTTTCAGTGGCAAAATAACGCATCCAAACGGATTAGAAAACGGAGCCCGCAAACCCGCGGGACTCCGTTTTTGTTGTTTCATTGAACTACTCATTCCCGTGCAAAAGAAATTCGCCACATGTTAAACTAATGGCTGTCTCGAATCCACTGCAGAATGCTTGTCACGCCATCTCCTATCCGTTAAAGCAGCCGGCTTCCCTTATCCGGAAACTCCCGGGATATCGCGCGCAACTGCTCCACCTCCAGCCGATTCGTCTCCGTGAATTCGGCATGGTTCTTCGCTCTTGAGCGGTAATTGGAAAGCACGCCTTCTAACATCAGGAAGTACTTGGCATTCACCGGGTACAGCTGCTTTTCGATCAAAGCGGTCATGCTGAGGAAACGAATCAATCGTTCCGCCGCTTCCGGCTGTTCACGCCAATGGTGGGTGAGCCATACATAGTGACACGGTTGAAAATTGGCCATCACGCCGCTGAATCCCGCTGCGCCCAGCTTGAGCGATTTGAGCAAAGTCGCCGAATTCGCGTTGAACAGCTTCAAAGCGCTTCCCCGGACGGCCTCCAGTTTCGCACGAATCAGCTCCGTATCGCAACTCGTGTCTTTCAGAAACTGAAATCGCCCGGTATCGGCGCACCAGCGCAGAAGCTCGGGGGATTTTGAATATTCCTCATATACTTGAAATCCGAGTCCAGAGTCCGAGCCGGTCTAATTTCTCGATAAAATGCCCGGCCATGATCTCGTATCCGTCTGGATCGGGATGAAGCTTATCCGGAAGATGATGCGCATGCCGTTCGCTCAGCAGATCCAGGCCGTGTATAAAAAACAGCTGTTGATCCCCATGCTGATTCAACAATTGGACGGCTTTCTCCAGTTCCTCCCTCATTCCTTTCAACGTAAACCCAACTGCGTTCTCCTGCTCTTCGCGCTCCGGGCTAAAAATTGGCGAGATGACGAGGATGGGCGTTCGGGCATGCTTCTCGCGAATGATCTGAATGAATCCGATGACGGAAGCGAGGAAGGTGCGAGGGCTAAAGCTGTTGGCTCCATAAACGTTGATTCCGAGGCACAAGGAAATCATCTCGGCCGGCAAATCGCGGATCATTCGGGCGACCATCGGCTCCATGTGGCAGTTCCCCCCATAACCCAGGCATGTAAGAGCCAATCCGCGTTCTCTTGCCACGATGGCCGGCCATGTCCGGGAAGGCGGAGGCGTTGTCGCCGCGGAAGCGCATTGTGTGATCGAGGAGCCATAGGCGATCCAGCGAGGCTGTTCCATCTGCACGTATGCGTAAGAAGCCGAATCGTCAACGGTTACGCCGCACAGCTGAATAGGCGCATTCTGGGCGAAGTAAACCGTAATCCGCTTCATTCTGGCCGGCAAATCGCTGAAGYTGACCCCCTCCGYCTCTTTGGCTACCCGTCTCGATTCTTGAAATTGCCCATCGATGTAGCAGTCCAGCGTTCTTTCCTTGCTTACCGGGATAAAGGCTAGTTCGATTCGGGTCGTGTCRCTGTCGAGCTCCAGCCGAATACCAGCAGCCGTCTCAGCGCTTCCGTTCATGGCGTTCGGAGGAAACAGTTCCGCTTGCTCGAAGGGGATTCGCCAAGGCTTGAGAAAACCAGCCCCCCGCTCGAACGAGATCGCCCCGTAGATCATCTTCTCGTCGGGCTTGATGACTTGCATGCTCTGTCCCTCCTTCTCCGCGCGCCGGCGGATGAATCCGCCGGCGGCCGTATGTGGTTCGTCTGCCTTGTTAACGCGACTTCAGAATCTCTATTTCTAGTTTCAGCTCGTTCACTTTGTACGAAAGCTCCTGTACGGCTTTAATAAGAGGGGAGATGAACTCCTCGTACCTTAACCCTTGTTTCTTCGACTTGGAGTCCTCTATCCAGCCGGCGAAATCGCCTACGCCGAGCTCTGCTATCGCTCGCTGTACATCCTGTGCGATCAATCCGTAATGAGTCCGTTTCAAGCCAGCCGTCACGTCCTCGTCTTTGAGCCGGTAAGAGACCGGACGAAGCGCGTTGACAAAAATCAATCCAAGGTCGCTCTCACGAATATGTTCCTTATCACGCGCGTCCGACGTCACGATCGTGGGCGAACCTGCGTATATCGTACTCCAACGGTTCGTCATCGAGCCCAGCGAATAGACATTGTCGTCGATCGGCAAAATCTGCTTCGTCTGAACGGAGGGGCCGTTCATATAAAACTCGTTCGCCCGCCATTCCATCCGATTGACGGACATCGACGATCGGGTGACGATTTCGTAATCGACAGGTCCTCCGTCCGCATCATTCTGAATTTGGCGTCCCAACGTTCCGTCACCGACGGTCAACTTCCAGTTTTTCTGATCGACCGCCCCATCGGTTTCCCGCATGACAAGGAAAGGCTGCCTGCTTTCGAGCTGCAAATCCTTTTGCACCAGATTAATCCGGCTTTTATCCACCGTACCATACTCGTATTTCGTCCAGCCGACAGAGAAATTATGAGTCCCGATCGTAATGTCCCTCGTATTGTTCTGAAAACTGAAGCCGATTCCTGAAGTACCCAGGAAACTGGTGCCGTCGAACACAATCAGCGGGCAATTGTCCAAATAGATGCCGTAGGTCAGGCTAAGTCCTGGAATCAGGCCGTTGCAGCATAACCCGCCTGAATTTTGAAAATGAAATCCGTATAGCTTGCCGGAGAACTTGGTTACGCTCGTATCCGCTTGTACGCGAATGTTGCTGATCCAGGACTTGGTTACCGTCTCGAACTTGAACCCATACCAGTCTCCGCCATGATCGTAACCGGATTTGTGCCGGCTTACGGCAACGTCGTGAACCGCCGTCCAGGCCCGATTGTTCAAATGCAAACCGACCCGCTGTGCGTTAAGCAGACAATCGTGAATGCGCCCTTCCGAGAAAATGGTGGTACCCGTCGAAATAATCCCCTCATACGAGTGTGCAATATCCACATGCGAGATGAAGAAGAAGGCGCGATCGCCGATCTCGATTCCCCTCTTGACCCCGTGAGTCGTAATCGCGTTTACTCTGGCCGTGAGAATGGCGCCTGCCGCGGACAGCTTCAGGAAGGTGTGGTTGGGCTGTGTTTGCGGATCCGCGGTAGTCACATATACGCCGACCGCATCGATTTGCTCGATATAGGCCCCCCAGCAATCGCCGAGCCGAATGTACGTTTCCCATCCGAAATCGTAGACGAAACCGGTGGGGATCCCCTGCCGCTGATCCCCTCGGAACTCCAGACCTCGGAAGAAATAGCGGACCCGGTGCGTGAAATAGAGACTGTTGTCGACAGGGGTCACGATCCCGTATCGGCCATGCGCTCCCTTGCAAACCAAGGTCATGTGCTCGACCCCGCCCTCACGGCCGGATTCCGCCACCGCCTGGAACACGATTCCATCCAGGTCCGCCATATTATCGAAAATAATCGAAGTCCTCCCGCTGCCTTCCCCGATCAACCGGATCAGCGGGACGGTCAAGGTGCTTGTAATCCGATACGATCCGGCAGGGAACCAGACATTTCTGCCGTTCGATCCGTTTAATGCCTGCTGAATCGCTGCCGTGTCATCCGTCGTACCATCCCCAACCGCGCCATAATCGCGAACGTCGATCAATTCGTTCTTTTTAAGGTGAGCAGCGGGTGATTTATAAACCGCATCCGTTACCGTGCCCTCTTTTGCAAAAGCGGAGGGCAATCCTCCCCTCCACAACTCCCCTGCAGCAATCGCGGCTCCCGCGATCCCGAGTCCGCTCAGAAACTCCCTTCTGCCGATCGGTTTCTGCCTGTTTGGCGCGTCTTCCGTCTCCACCTGTGAATCAACCGGTTCCAATTGCCGATTCTTATCCTGATCTTCGTTCACCATAAATCCTCCCAAGGTTCGGCCTTATCTATGATTGGACAAGGCGTGAATTTTTCGATACAAATCCCCAAAAATTCGATCCCGACTCACGGAGGTCGCGCAACGGATGAAATGTCGGCTCGAATCGAAGCTCCATCGGCAACTATCATGCTTTGTAAGGACCGGGCTGTGCACCAATTGGGTCGGAACCCGGCTCGGATCCACCAGCCAGGCAACGGCGGCCAGATCCCATATGACCCGCGAATAAGCGAAGTGGTCCTCGCGGCATTGCTCCAGCGTTTGGTACAAATAATTTCCGATCGGACCGTATCCTTTCAGATACCGCTCCGTTTCCGCCAGCGTCGTCAGCAGCTGCGAAGATACGCCCTGGCATGGAATCCATACTAGGGGTACGCCGCTGTCGAAGAGGATGCGGGAAGCATGCACGTCCTGACGAAGATTGAACTCGTGAGTGTTGGACCAGTTCAGAGCATGCCCTCCGAGCCAGACGACCACGATTTTCTCGCGTATCCGGGAATCGATCAGAATGGCGGAGGCTACGTTCGTAATGGCTCCGATCGCGACCACGTACAGCGGATCATCCTCTGGCGAGGCTAAAGCTCGATCGATCAAATCGGACACCGCAGCGCTGTGAACCGGCGTCGAAGCATCCGGAAGGAACCGGTCGGATCCTTTGAAGGCAAAGCCCGCGGACGATCTTCCGAACAATCCGAGAATCCGCTCAATCTCCTTGTAGCTCTTCTCCATTCCGTCTCCCGGACCGCTCGACATGGCATTCTCGAACGGTGCGGCGTAAATAGCCTCGATCTCAAGACGTTCCGGTGAGGCGAGCGCGTATGAGACGGCAAATTGATCGTCAATTTCGTTATAAGTGTCCGTATCGAGCACCATCCGCACCTTGCCGGACGGCGGCTCCAATCGTTTCAATAAGTTGTCAGCGGCTAGCAGCGAATACGTCATTCAGTAGCACCTCCGAACCTGTCATATTATGAATCAGTAAGTCCGCCGAATTTTCCCAATTCCGCTTCTCGGTAGCTTTGCGGCGCGACCCCTTCCGTTTTCTTGAATATCCGCAGAAACGTCGTCCGGCTGTGAATACCGACGCGTTCCGCGATGTCTGCGATAGACAGATCCGTATTAGCCAGAAGCTGCTTAGCTTTATTGACCCGAACCCTACTCAAATACTGGGTGATATTCATTCCCGTCTTCTCTTTAAACAACCGCGATACATATTTCGGGGAGAAACCGAGCCGATCGGAAATGCTCTCCAGGTACAGATCGCGGTCGTACTCCGATTCGATCATGTCCGTTATCGCGGCGACAAGCATATTCGTCTTGTAAGCTTGCTGTCGCTTCTGCAGCTCTTCGGCAAGGAGCTCGAAGAAGGAAAGCAGTTCTGCCTTCCGGCGTTCGATGTTCGGCGACCAATCTTCGGGATCTCCAAGCAGCCGGTGCCGCTCCTCCTTCACCATTCGCTCTCGTTCAAGTCCCTGTTCCATGACGAAGCGCAGCCCTGTCCGGTACACATCCGTGATCAGAACACGGAACTCATGGGACGACATGCGGCTTTCCTGCTGCTGCAGGTATTGCCCGATCTTCTCCTTAAGCGCGGCGTCCCCGGCCTTAAGCAGGTTAAGCAGCTTGATCTCATCGGTAAATGTGTAGATCACGTTGGGACGAATATCGAGACGCTCATACTCGATGATTTCACAATCCCGGTTCCCCTTCTGATGCTGCAACGCGGCGATCGCTTCCTTGTACGATTCGCCTATCCCTTTCACGCCTTCATGAACGCCACCTATCCCCACATGCAGAATACAGTAGCGCAAATCGAACTGGAACGTCTGCATCAAGCTATCCATCGCTTTACGCAGACGTGCTTCCTCTTCCCCGTTCCCGTCCGAATCGATGATGCACACGTAGAGATGCCGGGTGCATTCCACCACGTGCAAGCGAAAGTGCTTGTTCAGAAAGCTCATGATCAGCTTCTTCAGCTTGCTCCAGATCACAATCCGATCCTCGTCGCGAATTTGTTCGTAGAAGGCGTCCTTGAATTGAAAGTGAATGCCGCAGCAGCGGTACCGGTTCCCGGCAAAGCCGAGCCGGTCCTGCAGCATCCGGTGAAGCTCGGCTTCGTTCGGGCTCTCCTTATCCTTCATCAAGTGCAGCAGTGCTTGATCCATATAATCCTGCCGTACGATATTCAATTTCCGCTCGGTCGTCTGGTTATGCCGGACCAAGCGCCGGATGCCGATGCCGATCTCGTCGAATTCATCGGCAGCATGCTGGGGATCGTCATGCATGTCGCGGGAATCGACTAGCGCGTCCTTGATCCGCTGAATAGGCGTATACAGCTTGTAGGTGAAAATGAAGGAAAACAGCAGTCCGATGACGACGAGCACCAAACAGATCACGACAATCATCCGCAGGATGCCGCTCGCTTGCCGATTGAACTCGCTAACCGGCGTCAAGGCGTAAAGCTTCCAACCGAACAGAGCGGATTGAACATAGGAAGCGATATAGGCGACCTGACCTATCGACAGCTCCTTACTACTGGATCCATCGGTAGGAAATGCTTCGGTCAGCTTGTGGATGAGAACACTTTGCTGCTCCGTGTCGCTCTCCGGGCCGAATACGACGCGGCCGGAGCCGTCCATCGCTACGAACTGCGTTGAGGGGAAAGGAGCGAAGCCCTTCAGCTTATCCCGCAAGGCATCGACAGAAATGTTGGCTACGAGCACCGCATTGTAGCCCCGCACGAGCCGGCCGATCAATACCGGCACGACCCGTTCCTCGGACTGGCTCATCTGCAGGGTCGTCGGCTCCATAATGTCCATCACCCGATCGGACCGGTTCATCTTCTTCCAATATTCCGTTCCGAAGCCCTCGTACTTGGCGGTCCGCTTGAAATACCCGTCGAAATCGTCAATTCCCGAGGTGGTATAAACGATCTCATGATCGATGAATACGGCCAGGTTGTCGGCAAGCCCGGTCAGGACGGTTCCGGTGCGCTTCAGGCTTTGCAAAATATCCAGCAAATTCGCGCGATCCTCAATCGAATACTGATCGTTCGGCTTTAGCAGCCTGCTGACGGATGACTCGCTAAAAAAACTGAAGCCCGCCTCCTGAACGGTCCGCAAGTGAACGTCCAGCTGACCTGCGGATAGTTGCAGACTCATCCTGGTGTTCGCGGCAAAGTCATGCTTATATTTACTGACAAAATTGGCGTACGTCACGATGCCGATAATGACAATCGGAATCAGGAGGGACAAAAAATAAAGCAGAATTTTATAATAGAGCCGATTAGAAGGCACCAGTTGTTTGATCCGCATCATCGTTGTTCCCTCCAGACGATATTTGAACATCTATATCGTATCGATTGGTATGCGTATAGCGTAAACGCTTTCTTTGCAAATCGAGTATATCACGTGCAAATATCCGTCATGCACCAGCGTATGGGGATAGCCATAGTCCCCGCCTTTGTACATGCCAGGGAACAGCCTTTCGCCGGGCTCGTTCTTCAGAATGTAATGACGATCGAACCGCATTCCGTCGCGGGACAGCGACAGAACGAGCGGGTTTCGGCTTCCCTTGGGCTCCGGATCAGGCGTTCCGACATAGTAGATTGTTCCGTTCGGCAGACGCCCGAAATGAAACTTGCTGTTGTTGTCAGTAAAGCCGGTCGGCAGCGGATTCGACCAGGTTTCTCCATCGTCGGCGCTTCGTGTCACCCAGAGCCGGCGGGAATTGCTTCTCAGCAGCATGTGGATGATACCTTCCTCCGTCTGATAGAACGACCCTTCGCACAAGCCGACCGGCCATCCGCGGGCTTTCTGCACCAGCCAGAACCCCTCCGAGTCGTCGCACACCGTCTCCGCCATGTCGGCAGGATGCAATCCCGACGGAACCCACCCGCGCAAACCCTCCGGATCGTCGGTATAGGGGAACAGAATGTTGCCGCTGATGATCAGCCTGCCCGAAAGCGTCGCCTGCGGTCCGTGATTGGGAACGATCGGCACCTGCATGGAAATCGGCTCGCTCCAGTGTTTGCCGTCCGTTGTTGTAATCGCATACAAGGATGTATCCATATGGCCTTGATCACCGGCTTTGCGCATACCGTTCTCCAGATGCTCCGGCTTATACTCGTATTGCCCGAAATAGACGACGAGCGTTTCGCCGGTTTGGAGAAATCCCGCCGCCGTCAGCACCAGCTCCGAATGCTTGCCCCGAGTCGTATCCACTAGCGGGAACGGATCAGACCAATGTAGAAAGTCATCCGATACGGCCATAAGAACCCGCTGCCCGGCATCATCCTCATTGGTTTTACCGTTCGACCAAATGGCATAAAATTGCTCTTTGAAGAAGGTGATATGAGGATGATGCGAATAAGTCCAGGCTCCTTCGCCATCCGGCTTATAGACGGCTACGGTCTCGGTACACAGCTTGGGACGCTTCCTGTCATTTCCGACGTTGGAAATCGGCGCTTCCGTCATTTTTTAACCCTGCCCGACGCCGTATTATAGATTTTCTCAAGCTCCGGAACCCCGTTCTCGTTAAGCGACTTGACAAACGCATCGAACTCGGAAAGCGGCTTTGCGCCCATAATGAATTTCACGACATCCGCAGTAATCGGGCTCAGCTTGGAGTTGATTTGCTTGATCTGTTCGTTTTCATCATCCGTAAAAGGCGGCTTCAGAGACGGCGCGCGAAATTTGGAGCCCGGATCCTTTGCGATCTGCTCGGCCCAACGGACGAGATCCGGATTGGAAACCTGGATGATCGGAGTCTCATCCACGTGAGGCGCCTGGCTCAAGTAGCCCGCTCCCAGATCGGAAAGCATCGCCCGGGCTGGGTCGGCGGACGTCTTGTATTTATCCAGCACGCTGCTCATGATTTTAGGCTTGCCGTTTACGAGCTCGTACGTTTCACCCAAAATCCCGAAATTCGCCACCTGAGCTCCTTCATCGCTGTACAACCAGTCGTAGAATCGGACGACAGCAGCCGGATCCTTGACCTTCGCACTAATTGCGTACAGCTCCGAAATCCATCCCGGCTGATAGGCGAACCCGCGTACCTTGCCCTGGCTGTTCGTGAAATACGGGAGCAAATCCAGCATAGCCCCTTTATCGGTCTGCTGCAGCGCCTGATTGAAATTGACGGCAAAGGTATTGTTATCGAAATAGAAGAACGCTTTGCCCGAGCTCAGCTTCTCCGTCCATTTCTGCTGCGTATTGACGGCGAAATCGGGATCCAGCAGCTTTTCGTTGAACAGCTTGTTGAGATAGGCCAGCACTTCCTTGAACTGGGGCTTATTCGTCCCGTATACATACGACCCGCCCTGTACATCCGGGTCGAAGTACATCCCATAGCCGCCTCCCCAGCCGAAGGCAACCGCATCCAGGAAGGTGCTCATCCCTCTCGCGGTCCAGGGCGTCGAGTCCGGGTAAGCTTCCTTGAGCTTTTTTAGCGCCTGGTACAGCTCGTCAAAGGTCGATGGAGGCTTGATATTCAGCTTTTTCAGCAAATCGGTGCGGATCATCGGAGCTTTTCCGGCTGTCAGAGGATTTTGCTCCGTAATGGGAAACCCGTACAAATTGCCGTCGATCAGCAGCTTGTTCGTTTCGGGAAATTCCACCAGCCGTTTCTTCAAATTCGGAGCCTGATCCAAATATGGGGTGATGTTCAGGAAGGCGCCCATTCTGGCGTATTGATTAATATCGTTCTGGTTGACCAAGATAATATCGGGAATATTGTTGGTCCCGATCAGCACCTGCTTTTTATCGTTGTAATTGCTCGCCGGAACGCTCTCCACCTGAAGCTTGACGCCCGTTTTCTTCGCGATTTCCTTCAACACCGGCGTATCCTGCTTCACCGCCTGTGACGGATGCTCGTACCGGATCATCTTCAACGTCATTTCTTTAGGCGCTTGCGGGGAATCGGTCGATTCCGAGCCCGGCTTCGCACCCGAGCATCCTGCCACCAACGTAACCGCCAACACCGCTCCGATCGCCGTACTCATCCTCTTTCTCTTGACTTGCACGCGAACACCTCCGTTTTTTCATTGTAACAGCTTTCCATTCTGACGTTCTACCCTTTCAAGGAACCGATCATCACCCCCTTAATGAAATACTTTTGGATAAAAGGGTACACGGCAACGATCGGCGCCACCACAATCATGATGACCGCATACTTGATGTTCGTGGACGTGACCGCAGCATACGGGCCGCTAAGCTCCTGGCTCTGCTCCGACATTTGACCCATGACGACGATGTTGCGCAGCAAAATTTGCACCGGGTACTTCGCTTTTTCATCCAAATAGATCAAAGCGGAGAAGAAGCTGTTCCAATGGCCGACGGCATAAAACATCGAGATGGTCACGATGATGGGCAGCGAGAGAGGCAAGACGATGCGAAACAGGACCCAAAACTCATGTGCCCCGTCGATTCGCGCCGACTCGAACAGCTCGTTCGGAATCCCTTGGAAAAACGTCCGCATCACGATCATATTCCAGGCGCTGATCGCCCCCGGCAGGATCAGGGCCCACATCGTATTAATCAGATGCAGTTGCTTGACCAGCAAGTAGCTCGGGATCAATCCCCCGCTGAAAAACATCGTGAACACGATCATGAGCGTGAAGAAGCCTCTCCCGTAAAAATCTCTCTTGGACAGCGGATAAGCGCAAAGAATCGTACAGCCTAAATTGATCATGGTGCCTACTACCGTATACAATATCGTATTTCCGTAAGCCCGAATGATCGCGGAATCATGAAGCAGCAGCCGATACGTGTCGAGGTTCATGCCGCGAGGCCAAAAGCTGATATCGCCCCGCATAACGATATGCCCGTCACTGATGGAAACAATGAAAATGTAGTACAACGGATACAAAGTGATGAACATCAATCCAAGCATGAACATCACGTTGATGGTATCGAACGTCCGTGAACCTAAGCTTTGACGAATTTTCACCGGCTGCCCCCCTTTACCATAAACTCGTCTCGCTTACTTTCTTACTTAGCCTGTTGGCGACGGTCAGGAACAACAGGGCGATCACAGAGTTGAACAAGCCGACGGCCGTTGCGTAGCTGAAATCGCTCGAAATCAGTCCGCGTCGGTAAACATGCAGTGAAATCACATCGGATGTGGGCTGATTGGAGCCGTTGGACAGCAGCAGCACTTTTTCGAACGACACGTGCAAGACTGCCCCGATATTAAACAACAGCAGGATAATAATCGTCGGAGCGATACCGGGAAGGGTGATGTACAAAACTTGCTTCCAGCGATTGGCTCCATCGATCGTAGCCGCCTCGTACAGCTGCGGATCCACCGCGGTCAGGGCAGCTAAATAGATAATGGAACCCCAGCCGATCCCCTGCCAGATTTCTGAGGTGATATAAATCGTACGGAACCATTCCGGCAGCATCAGGAAGTGGATGCCTTCAACCCCGAACAGACCGATAAACTGGTTGACGATCCCATCGTACGCCAGGAAATTGACGATAATCCCCACCACGACCACGGTGGATAAGAAGTGCGGCAAATAACTGACCGTTTGGACGAATCGTTTAAACACCTGATGCCTCAGCTCATTAAGCAACAGCGCCAGAATGATCGGGGCCGGGAACGAAAACACAATATGATAGACCCCGAGCAGCAGCGTATTACGGAGAAGCCTGAAGAAGTAAGGATCGGTTAAAAATTGCCTGAAATACTTCATCCCCACCCAAGGGCTCTCAAACACGCCTTGAAACACGTTGAACTTCTTGAAAGCGATCACAATCCCGAATAAGGGGATATAGTGAAATACAACGAAATAGACGAACGGAATCAAAAACATGGCGTAGTAGTACTTGCTTTTCAAAATGGATTTGACGATGGCCCTCACTTCCTCCCGGCTTCTGCTATGTGTGATCAGGCACCATTCCCACAGATCCGAAATGTGCCGACGGGTTCAGTATAGGCGTGGAACATAAGATTTGCGATGACCACTCTGGTCTTCGCTGCTCCATTTTTCCACCTTGAAACCATGATTCAGCTTTCACCCGGTTTAAGCTCCATGATCATCGCCGCCTATTTCTTCTTGCTGTCAAGGAACAGATTGATTTTTTCTTCCGCTTCCCTTAACGCAGTATTGATATCCTTACCATCAAAGAAATCCTTAAAGCTTTGCATCACGACTTTATAAGCGTCTGTGTTGATTTCTTCATATTGAGAATAGATCGGCGACGGGATGGCATGGCTTTTGAAGAACGCTCCAACATTTTTCCCCTGTAGGAAAGACATGTCGGCTCCCAATTGCTTTTTAATATCTTGATTTTTTAAAGACGATATTCTGGCCGTCGTTCTTGTGCTTAACGTTTGGACCTCGTCGGACGTGATAACCTCGATCACTTTCATGGCCTGTTCCTTGTGGCTGCTCGTCTTAGTAATGGCAACCACATGAGAAGCGACGTGACCGCTAACGTTCGGCTTCTCTTTGAAGCTCGGATATTGCACAATATCCCAATTCAGCCCTTTATTCCCGGCATCCTCCAAGCCTTGGCTCAATAAATTGTTCGTGGCAAGCATGGCGATATTTTGATTTCGGAGAAATGCAGGCTTTGACCCGTAGGCCAGCAAGTTTTTCGGTGTATTATTGGGGACGGAATAAATGGCTTTGGCCGTCTCGAACACCCTTCTCCACGGGTCGGTATTGATCGTTGCTCGTAACGTCTTCTGATCGATATACGTGATCCCGAAAGCACCCCGCAATCTCATAATCGTTTCCATTTCGAGCCCAAAGTACTGGGTTCCATTATCGCTATGAGACAGTTTTTTGGCTAATTCGATTGCGTCCTCCCACGTCATCCCATCCTTCGGATAAGGTACACCTCTCCGGTCAAAAATGTCCTTGTTGTAAAATAGAGCGCTTAAGTCCTCCGAAAAAGGGAGTGCAAACAATTCGCCTTTGTCCGAGATCGCTTTCAAAGAATCAATGACAACCGGCTCGAAGCGCGTCAGATCCACTTTATTCTTTGTGACGAGGGGCGTTAGATCGTAGAGCAGATCGTATTCCTTGTAAAGAGGCAGACCGCCGTTCCATGAGTAGAGCAAATCCGGTATTTGTCCCGCGGCAACAAGCTCTTGAATCTGAGTGCCTTTACCCGGTTTTACGACCTCGATCGAGATGTATGGATATTTCTTCTTGACCGGTTCGATAATCAAGTTGTTAATATCCTGGTCAATAATGGGAACGCCGATAAACAATTTCAAGGTAACATCAGACGTAGGAGTCGGTTGTTCGGCACCCTTGGTGTCAGCCTGCCGGCCTCCTCCGCTACATCCGGCCAATGCGAAAATCAATGCGAGAATAATCCATTTTTTGATATCCATAACGTCCACCTTTCTGCCTGTATCGGCATCATCGTGTAAGACTGTCGATTAGGATCGCGGAGCTGAACGAGCCGTTCGATGTGTGAAGAGGCAGCTCCAATGCATGTTCGCAGACAACTCCCGTTCCTGCACATTGACTTTGGCCGACAGCTTCTGCACCGCCTTAATGAGCTGCGCCACGAATTCCTCACATCGTGGCAGAGCCGATCGTGCCGGTCTTCATTCGATTGATACGCATTGCACCCCTCCATTTTCTCATTGATCAATTTCACGTAACTTTAAAACGCTTAATGATTTCAAGGAAAGCTTCGGTCTTATCCTTTCAGGGAACCGATCATCACCCCCTTCGTTGACGTAACGGCCGCATAAGGCCCGCTTAGCTCCTGGCTTTGCTCCGACATCTGCCCCATAACGACAATATTCCGGAGCAATATTTGCACAGGGTACTTCATTTATTCGTTCAAATAAATCAGCACCGGGAAAAAGCTGTTCCAATGGCCGACCGCGAAAAACATCGAGATCGTGGCGATAATGGGCAGCGACCGCGGAAGCACGATCTTCCACAAAACAACCCATTCGTTCGCTCCGTCCATACGCGCCTATTCGAACAGCTCATTCGGGAGCCCTTGGAAAAATGTCCGCATCACAAACATATTCCACGCGCTGATCGCACCGGGGATAACACGATGATTTTCGCGTCCGACTCAGTATCCGGTTCGTCTTTACACTCATTATAGGAGCAGCCATCGGCGTTTCCCATCACCATCCGGGTCTCCGGAGATCCAATTCTCCACCGCTCGCATGATTCAATTTTCCACCATGATTCATTTATCCGCTATATATGAAGGCCGCAGCAGGCCTTCTGTTGCCCATATGCTTTTTTCGTGCTCCGGGTGAATAAAGGAAGCTTCAGTTCGCGCTGTTCAAGCAGGCTGACGCTTGTCATTACCGTCCTGAGGTACCGGACAGACAATGGATCATGCCGTTGTTGTTTTGCATGCTTTACGGTTGCGGTCTACGGGTCTCAGAGGCACTCCATTTGAAATTACGGGATGTGGGTCTGGAATTCGGCGTACTAACCATTCTGGATGGGAGGTTTAACAAAGACCGACTCGTCCCACTCTCTAAGGAGTTACTGGAGCGATGCCATGCGTATATACAATTTAAATGGTGCATCCATGATGGTTGGAAGGTGCTCGATATATAATGATTTAGAGATTAACGGGAATTTATCCGGGTGTTGCTTGGTAGAAAGAATCGTGCCTATTCCGAATTTTTGTTTTCCGTAACGGTTTCAACCTGATAGGTTGGATAAGCAGCGTTCATTTCATAATAGTTCTCGGGTTTCTCGATAGATAACACATCTAGCAAAGGGAGATGTTTCCAAACATCACCTTTAACCAACAACAAAAAAAATCCCACCCCCAAGACGTTAGTCTCAGGGACGAGATTTGTATACTCGTGGTACCACCACAGATTCGCTAATATGTCGCCATATTCGCCTCTTCAAGTACGGCATTACCATATAATGCTTATACCCTAGCTCTGTAACAGGAGCTCTTGACACATCATCCCCTAAGATCGCGTTCCGATGCGTTGCTCTGAGGTTTTTTTCAAAAAACAACTCTTTACTCCTTTTCAGCTAACGGAGCTCTCTGTGAAAGAATCCATTTACTTACTCTTCTCTTCATCGCATTTGAATATTGTGCTTATTTATCAGATCATCACCGTGTGGTAAACATATTTTTTGAACTTATCGAAAACTTAAACAATAAGCCTTGCGGAGCCAACTTGATATTCAAATAATCATAATCTAGTGGGTTCTGCTCCATTTGGTTTAACATTAATACCGCATTGCCGTAAAAACCAAGTGATTGATAAAAGCCCTTAGGAAGTTTATTACCCAGTTCTGATAAGGGGCGGGCTTGTCTTGTACCCACCAGAAGAATCCATTCCGCGGAGAAGTTTCATCAAGACAGCTCGGAGTCACATTTATAACAGCTTGTTCAAATATCGAACTAGGTAGTATTTGTTGTCCCTTATATTTCCCTCACCAATTTCAAAGAGGCCACCGAATAATGCGTAGCCGTTCATGTTCACCCTCAATTCCAACAGTAAATTGTTCAATGACCTCGGTAGTAGCGCGATACACTATGGCTTAATGGACCGATCCATGCCGTGAGTTGCCTGTGAATGCCAGATCTCCTGCAGCCGCGACAGTGTTCGGCCCTTGTCCAGACCGCCGCCAACATACTCCTGAAGCGGTGTCGCGAATTCCTGATTGGAACCGGACGGCCATAAAGCGTGAGCCCAAGGAATCGTCTGATTCCTTTCCACATAACCGGAGAGGTCTGCGGCTAACGGTCCCATATCTTCCGTCGTCTTCAAATCGGTGAATGCCGGAATGAACTTGAAAGAATCGACTAAGTATTTTTGGCCATTTTGGTGCAACCAGTTCAAAAACTTTTTACTCTCTTCAAGATGCTTTGATTTTTGATTCAATACATAATAGCCTGGTACGCCTACCGGTAATTTCGTTTCAGATGAATTGTCGCTAAGCGGGATGGCGAACATGCCCATCCGGAGGTTCGGGTTGATTTTGCGGATAGACTCGATGGTCCACACGCCTTGCTGCATCATCGCAGATTTGCCGGTCGCGAATTGGGACACCTGATCGTCATAGCTGACGCCGATCGAAGCCGTCCCTTTGCCGAATGCCAGAGTCATGTCCAATACATCGAAGAATCCGTTGATATTGGCCAAATTTGCGATTTTCTCATCGCCTCGGTTGATTTTGTTGATGAACGATAAGGGATCCTGCTCATAGGCAAACGGCAAATTAAACAAGTGCTGGCCAAGAATCCACCATTCTTTATACCCTTCGGCATAAGAGGTAATGCCTGCCGCCCTTAATTTCTCGTTTACCTGCCTAAGCTCAGTTAAAGTCGTCGGAATCTTGTCAATCCCGGCTTTGGCGAAGAGATCCTTATTATAAATAAAGCCGTATCCCTCAAATGACATGGGGAAGCCCAGCTTCCTGCCGTCTACCGTCATGCCCTGAACGGCGGAAGGAGATACTCGGTCCATCCAGGCTTCATTCGACAGATCGGCCAAATGACGCGACCAGTCCTGGATGTCGGTAAACGACTTGATAGAAAATATATCCGGTGCATCCCCGGACGCGAAGCTTGTGACCAAAGTAATATCGTAGTCCTTCAACACTTGCGCTTCGATCACAACATTCGGATGCTGCGCCATGTAATCCTTCGCCATTGCGAGTACTTGATCCGTAATTTCCGCTTTGAACTGAAGAAGCTTCAGGGTTGTCTTGGCCGGCTCCGTCTGATCTGGTACCGCGCCGCCAGCCTTGCCATCTCCGTTGCTGCCTACACTTGCTGCGAGGAATCCCCCCGCCGCGAGGACAAGAACGGTGCAGGCCATCAGAATCCACAGACTCTTTTTCATTTCAATGTCCCCTTTTGTTGTTCCTGTTTGCGAAATTGCAGAGGAGATAGACCGATTTGTTTCTTGAACACTTTGCCAAAGTAATTCTCATCGGAATAGCCCAGGGCAACGGATATATCTAGTGCCGACATTCCGGTGTGAATCAATAGCGATCTCGCCTTCTCGATTCGGAGTTCAGTGAGATAAGTAACTACGGTGGTGTTATAGACCTCTTTGAACTTTTTGGCAATGTATTGCGGACTGAAATGAAAGCGTTCGGAGAGGCTGGATAAAGAGATGTCCTCCTGATAATGTCCGTTGATATATTGCCGCATCGATTCAACCGCGTGATTACCGTTCCCTTCGTTGCCCGATTCCTCGATCATTCTCCACCATTGCTGCACGAGCAGCTTCTCCCACTCCTCCAAGTCGCTGATCCAGAGGGGCAAATACAGATCCGACATTTCCTTGCTGGATAGGCGGAACCGGCTCGCCCTCTCCAGCAGCAGATTGGCTTCCATGGTGCAAGCCTGCAGTTCTTTCAGGCTGAGATTTCCGCGCTCCCTGAGCTTCTCGACGAAGGAGCGAATAATCTCGGCCGCATAGGCCTTGTTTCCGCCTTTTACGGCCGCTTCCAACAAAATTTGCTGATCGGATAACCGCGGAGCGTCGCTAACCGGATTCGGATACTTCTCGGAACCCAGAACCATCGACCGCAAGAGTGATAGGCGTGCATCACCTACTGTAGCCGGTAAGTTGTCGACCGCCGCTCTAGCATCGGCTAAGCCTATAAATGTGGACATCCCGAGCGTTCGATGCCACGCCTCAGACAGCTTGCGAATATAACCCTTAATATCGAGAGATGGTACATCCCGTTCCTCACCGGATATGAGCAAAACCCATTGATACGGATCGAGCCGGCAGAAGTAATAAGATCCATAGGGCTTTAAGATTTCGTGGGCAATGTTGTTGATCGCGAACACGAACAACTCTCCGTCGCCGTCAAACCGGCCGTTGACCAGTTGGATCCGGTTTCGAGGCAGGATAAGGGCTACCCAGACACCTCCAATTGGATCGCCGAGCATGTATAGAAGGCTACGTATGCCCGGATGGAAGGGAACTTCCCCGTTCAAATAAGCAGCAAGCTTTTGCTCGTCCAGAAGGGCATCCACCTGCTTCAATCGGTACTCGGTCTCCCTGTTGCCGGTTTTGCTGGATTCATTCTCTCGCCATGCAGCCGATGCCCTCGCCAGCGCTTGCTCCAGATCGCTCTTCAGGAAAGGCTTGAGCAGGTAATCGACACCCCATGCCCGGATCGCCGCGCGGGTGTACTGGAAATCGTCATGCCCGCTAATGACGATGACTTGCGTCTCGCTGTTCTCCTCGCGAAGCAAACGGAGGAGCTCCGGTCCGTCCATCTTGGGCATGCTCATATCGCAAAACAGGATAGCCGGGTTATGCAGGCGAATGAGTTCTATGGCTTGTATGCCGTCCTCCGCCATCAGCCGTTCGCTGATCCCGAATTTCTCCCAATCGACGGACAACTCGATGGCTTCACGCACATGCTCTTCATCATCCACGATTAATGCTTTCACACAGGGCCCTCCTCAGGATTCAGGTGACTTGGTTGTTCTGGCAGCGGCCGATTTTGCGGTATTCGCAAAGTAATGACGGTGGTTTCATAGGGAACGCTGTGAATATCCCATGTGAAACCATGCTCATATCTCAAGCGGAGGCGTCCCAGTACATTAATCAACCCGATTCCCTGTTCGTGTCCAGCCGCAAGCTGCCGCCCCTCGTATTCCTTCATGATTCGCTCCATCGTCTCCGTGTCCATGCCCTTCCCGTTATCCATCACGCGAATGATCAGCTCATCCGCAAGTTCGATTCCGATGTGAATCGTGCCAGACCCATTGCCCCTCTCGATTCCATGGATGATGCTATTTTCCACCAAGGGCTGCAAGATCATTTTGGGAACTTCGATCTGAATCGCTCCCTCCGGGCATGACAGCGTATAGGACAGCCTGTTCTTGAACCGGCCGGTTTGAAGAGATAAGTAATGCTTGATGTGCTCGATTTCTTTTTGCAGCGGTACCGTTTCGGTGTTCAGATCCATGCTGTAACGCATAATAGAGCCTAGCTCGGCTATTTTATCATTAATCTCGGTCACGCCGTGGCGCAACGCGAGCGTTCCGATCGATTGCAAGGAATTGTATAGAAAATGGGGGTTGATTTGGGCCTGCAGCATCTTCAGCCTCGCCGTGGTTAATTCCAGCCGGCTGCGGTATTCCCGATTCATCAGCTCGTCCAACCCCTGAACCATGGAGTGGAAACGGTGCTCGAGTACCCCGAGCTCGTCTTCCCGGTCTGGGAAGGGCTGCATGTCGAAATTTCCGGATTGGACCTTGGCAATGCTTCGAACGAGTCTCCTGACAGGAGCGATCAGGAAATAGGACAACAGAAAGGCGCATACAAGCACGATAGCCGTCGTAAGTAACGGAATGACCAATGATTTCTTGAGCGCCTGATCGGCCGCTTCATTCACGACCGTGGAAGGGATAAATTTGACTAGCGTGAGCGGCATTCCTTTGAACTCGTCGGCAACGTAAATCATCACTCCGTTGCTGCCGCCCAACTCTACGTCGCGGAAACCGCGATTCCCGGTCACTCCCGCCAGCTCAACTGAGCTGTCCGAAGTCGCGATCCCATCCGATGAATAGAGCAGCTTCCGGTCTTGACGGATCGTCAGAAATACACGTTCCCCTGTGAAGTCTCCAGACTTGGAGAACGGCCCGATTAATCGCTTGAACACGTCCGGCCCCACATAAATGGAAACAACGCCGAGGAGGGTTGATCTCGGATAATCGATGATGGGCTGGTGGAAAGCAAGGTGCGTTTCCCCGTTTATCGAAACAACTTCATAGCCGTGAGTATCGGTCCAACCTGCTGGATCGGTTTCGGGAGTCGATCCTGCGTCCAAGTGGTAAGCTTCGCCCAACTGCAGGAATGCCGAATGGGTGAAGACATCCCCGGTCTGCGAGCTGATGAAGCGCACGGCGCGAAACTCCGGCCGTTCCTTGAGAATGCTGTATACCTGGTTGGAAATGTAAAGCCTCTGGTTGTAGTCGGCGGAAGCGTTCGATCTCAAATAACTCATCATGGTTGGATCATAATAGAAAGAAACGGATATTCGGATTAAGTCATCCAAATACCGCTTCAGGTAATACGTACTGTTGTCCATGGCATGCTGATTCAAGCTGATGACTTGGCTCTGAACCGAACTGGATGTCGTCCGATAAGAAATGGCGATGGAGACGGACAGCGGAATGATGGCCGAAATCAACATGCCGACGATCAATTTGGATAGCAGACTCTTCTTCAACCACATGAATGTCCTCCTGCAATTCTGAGTCCATGACCTTCAACTTGTATTATGAAGCAATAAGAAGGGAATTAACCGCGATCGGTGTCAGTATTAACCCTTAATAGCTCCTGCTACAACACCTTCGATTATATACCGCTGACAGAACAAATAGAAGATAACGACAGGCACAATGGCCAATACTAACATCGCCATCATGGCTCCCATATCGATTGATCCATATCCGCCCTTCAAATATTGAATGGCGATCGGAATGGTTTTGTATTCCGTCCCGATAACTAGATAAGGCATCAAATAGTCATTCCAGATCCACATCACGTTGAGGATGGCGACGGTAATCGCAATCGGCATCAGAATCGGGAATACGACTTTGAAGAACGATTGGATGGGACTGCCTCCGTCCATCATGACGGCTTCCTCGATCTCGATAGGAATGGACTTCACAAACCCGGCATACAAAAAGACGGATAATCCACACCCGAAGCCTAAATAGATGACAATAATCCCGAGCGGATTATCGAGGTGCAGCAGGTTGGCTGTCTTCGTCATCGTGAACATGACCATCTGGAACGGAACGATCATCGAAAAGATGAAGGCGAAGTACATTAGTTTGGTGAACTTGGTTTTCACCCGGGTAATATACCAAGCCGTCATGGCGGTCAGCCCGACTAGGACACCTACCGAGCATACCGTGATAAACAGGGACATCCCGAACGCGCTCACGAAATCTGTCTTGTCCAAGCCGCTAGTATAATTGTCCCAACCAATAAAGGTCGAGCTATCGGGAAATTGGAATGGTGTGTCGCTGATGTAGAACTTGCCTTTGAAGGAGTTCATCAGAACGATTAGAATCGGAGATAAAAACACGGCAACTGCAGCCAATAAAGCGATGAATATCATATTGTCTTTCACCGTTACTCTTTGCATCAATGCTCGATCTCCCTTCTTCTGGTGATAGTGAGCTGAACCACGGAGATGAGCACGACCAATAGGAAGAAAACGACTGCCTTCGCCTGTCCTACCCCTTCCCAGCCCGGCGTCCCGTAGAACGTATTGTAAATGTCCAGCGCCAACATCGTCGTCTGCTTGGAGGGCGCCCCCGCTGTTAAGGCAAGGTTCTGGTCAAACAACTTCAGTGAATTGGTCATGGTCAGAAACAAGCAGATCGTAATCGCAGGCATGATCATGGGAATCGTCACTTGACGGAGGATTGCAAGACGGTTCGCGCCTTCGATCTTGGCCACCTCTAACAGGTCCTTCGGGATGCCTTGGATGCCCGCGATGTAGATCACCATCATGTAGCCGATCATTTGCCAGCTCATCAGGACGACCAACCCCCAGAAGCCGTATTGGGCACTGAACGTCAACGTGACTTCGTATTTGAACAAGATTCCGTTCAGAATCAACTGCCAGATGTACCCCAAGACAATCCCGCCGATCAGATTGGGCATAAAAAATGCGGTTCTGAACAAATAGGTGCCTTTCCTCCCCTGGGTCAACAACATGGCAAGCAGGAAGGCCAGTACATTCACCGTTATGACGGATACGATCGTAAATTTCCCTGTGAACCACAGCGCATCTTGAAATTCTTGGTTCGAGAAGGCCTTGGTATAATTGCTTAATCCAACCCATGTGGCATCGTTCACCGTCGTGAATTCCGTGAAGGATAAATAGATACCCATAATAAACGGAATGAGAAAGACCGCCGTAAACGCCAGCAAGGTTGGAAATGCGAATAACATAAAGTATCTTTTCATAGATTTTTCCATAATGGATTCCCCCTAACGCATTGAAGCTGGAACAGGAAGACTCATGCCACTGTGCTTCCAGGTGCGCAGTGGCATGATCGTAAACCCATTCGATTATCTTTTCGCCTTGGCTTTCTCGGATTTCCAGCTGTCTTGGACCGTCGTTACGACTTTCTCCCAGGTTGTATTCCCTTGAGCGTATTGCAGCAGGGCATCGCCGAATTTATTTTTGAAATCCTCGCTCGGGAAGGCTGCGAACGTCCAAGCGACGGATGTACCGCCCTTGCCCATCCAATTCGTCACTTCTTTGGCCAGCGGATCAGTCGGTCTCTCGTTTTCCCCGAATGTATTGAATGGAGCGATAAATTTCAATTCCTTCGTTACGTACTCCTTGCCTTTATTGCTGGAGAACAGCCATTCCAGGAAAGCGATGGAAGCCGCTTGCTTTTCCGGAGATGCTTTCTTGTTGATGGAGAGATAATTTTCAGTGCCGACCGCAAGACCTTGTTTTTCTTCGCCTTGTACTCCCGTATACATCGGCATGAATTTAATGTCCTCCGCTTTTACCGTATTTCCTTTGACGCCGCTGATCTGCGACCAGGCCCAGTTGCCGTTCTGAACCATCGCCGCTTGACCGAGTGCGAATTCGCCCATTGAATCATTGACCGATTTGCTGCCTAGGAGCGTGCCCTTGGTTACGGAATTATTGATGTACAAGTCGAACATATTCTTATAATTGTTGGCATACTTGAACTTAATTTCGTTTGCGGACAGCCCGGCCAGCACGGTGTTGTCGAATCCGGACATGTCTTTGAACTCATAATAGAAGGGCAAGTTCGCCAAGTGGGTCTGCCATCTCCATTGCTCGCCTGCAGCGAGTGAGGTGGAGGCGAATACGCCTTTAATGCCGAGCGCATCCTTCTTCGCCGTCATATCCTCGACAACCGCTTTCAATGTAGCGTAGTTGTTGATTTCGGACGAAGACTTGATGCTTACCTTTTTATCCGACAGGGCAAAATATTTCTTCATGATGGCTTCGTTGTATATAATCCCGTAGCCTTCTACTACATAAGGAATCCCGTACACACCTTCTCCGCTAGTGACCGCCAGGCTCTTATCGGACAAGTAGCTGTACAGCTTGGTGCCCTTCAGGTCCGCCGCGTAATCCTTCCAGTTGTTATACCCGACCGGTCCGTTGATTTGGAATATAGTTGGCGGATCGGACTTCGCCACTTCCGACTTCAGCGTAGTTTCGTAAGTGCCGGCCGCTGCCGTTACGACCTTCACCTTAACGCCCTTTTCCGCTTCATAATCCTTCGCAATCTTCGCATACACTTCCGCGATTTCAGGCTTGAAATTCAAGAAGTAAATTTCGTCCACTTTAGCTGGCGCCGCTGAAGCAGAAGGTGACGCTGTGCTGCCGCTTTTCGAGCTTCCCGAATCTTTGCTGGTGCAGCCGGCTGCGAGTCCGACCAACAGGGTAAGCCCGAGTCCGAGCCCCATGATCTTTTTAGATGTTCCCATTCCATATCCCCCTCGAAGTTAGAATTACCTTGGAATCCTGCTCCGCAGATCTCCTTGAATCAGTTATAGCATGGGGGACTATTCGGCTACATCGGAATATCTTCGCTTAGAAAAGGAGAATCTTCGCCATCGGAGAGGGATCAGGTATCGCAGAGAGCGTTAATAATTTTTTATTCCATACACCAGTCCGGGGGGGTTCTTCAAATTCGTATTATGCACGCTTGATCATTTACTGAATAATTCTTTTTTTACTGGCAAATAATTGGGGAGTCTAGATTAAGATGAGGAGGCAGTAATGAGATGACCGAATCAAGCATTCTTGCTTATTTTAAGAGTCCAGAACAAGCTGAAGAGGCGTTAAAGCAACTTCAATCACTCGATATCGTTGATAGTTCCATTGACCGGATTGATGGATATCCCGGCGAAGGAACTGACCCCATCAATTCGTTAAATGGAGATTTTCCAGGCCTGGCCGCTTTAACACTAGGCGGTGATTTTCCTGACCGAAACGCGGGTATTCTGGCAGCTACAAGCGTCAGTGCAAGTGGCATGAGTGCTGGGGGGCCAGATAATCAAGTTACAGGATATGACATTTTACTGACAGTCGTTTTAAATAAAGAAGATCACGAAAAAGCACTTCGCATCGTTCGCGATGCTGGAGCCTTATAATGCATGTGACTCCAAAGAATCCCCCATCAGAGAACATGTCTGAGCAGAACAGAATATCGATCTTCGCCCTAGGCGGCATTAGTGAAATCGGGAAAAACATGTATGTTATACAATACGCAGATGACCTGATAGTCGTGGATTGCGGGTCGAAATTCCCGGATGAGAATCTGCCCGGTATCGATCTTATTATCCCCGACATCGACTACTTGCTAGACAATGCCGACCGGATCCGTGCGATGATCGTAACCCATGGCCACGAGGATCATATCGGAGGGATTCCTTACATCCTCAAACAACTCAATATGCCGGTGTATGCCACGCGGCTGACGGTAGGGCTGATTAAAGCAAAGCTAAGCGAACACGGCTTGTTGCGCAGTACCGAACTGAACGAGATTGATGCACATACGAAACTTACGCTTGGGCAGCTGTCGCTGCGTTTCTTCTCCACAAATCACAGTATCCCTGACTGCGTGGGGCTAGCGATCGATACACCGGAGGGGACGGTCGTCCATACGGGAGATTTCAAATTCGATCTAACGCCCGTAAACGAACAGTACCCGGATATCCATGAGATGGCTGACATTGGCAGAAACGGGGTACTGGCCTTGCTGTCCGAGAGTACGAACGCCGAACGTCCCGGCTTCACACCGTCGGAGCGACTCGTCGGGGAGCATCTGGAAGAAGCGTTCCGCCGTGCGGAGCAGAAGCTGTTCATCTCCACTTTCGCCTCGAACGTACATCGAATCCAGCAGGTGATTGACGCGGCGATAAAGACGAACCGCAAGATAGCCCTGCTTGGGCGCAGTATGGTGAATGTCGTCACGATCGCGTTGAACCTCGGGTACCTCCGTATGCCAGAAGGCATGCTGATCGAGCCAGGAGAAGTGAGTCGTTACACTCCGGAATCCGTGGCAATTCTATGCACGGGGAGCCAGGGAGAGCCGATGGCCGCCCTTTCCCGGCTCGCCAATAATAACCATCGGCAGGTCGAGGTCTTGCCGGGGGATACGGTCATTATTGCGGCTACGCCCATCCCGGGCAATGAGCGCAATGTAGCGCGGATCGTAGACAATCTGTTCCAGTTACGGGCGAAAGTCATATACGGGTCGGGAAGTACTACCGGTATGCACGTCTCAGGACATGGTAGCCAGGAGGAGTTGAAGCTTATGCTGACGCTGATGAAGCCTCGCTTCTTCATCCCGATCCATGGCGAATATCGGATGCTGCATCAGCATAGTTTGTTGGCACAATCGGTGGGGGTGGAGAAGGATAACATTTTCATATTGAACAATGGAGATGTTGTGGATATTCAGAATGGAGTGGCCAGACAAGATCGGCGCATCCCGACAGGCAACACATTGGTCGACGGTCTGGGAATCGGGGATGTAGGGAACATCGTCCTGCGCGACCGCAAGCACTTGTCCGAAGATGGCATTCTGATCGTGATCGTCACCTTATCCAAGACGGACAAGAAGTTGATGTCCGACCCAGACATCATCTCCAGAGGGTTTGTCTATGTCCGCGAGTCGGAAGGGTTGATGGAAGAAGTGACCAAGATTACGATTCATGCCGTGAACAATTGGTTGGAATTAAATTCCAATCAGGTTGGATTGTACAAACAGTCCGTGAAGGATACGCTTATTAAATTCTTGTATCAGCAAACAAAGCGAAGACCGATGATCGTGCCGATTGTGATCCAGGTATAACCAACTTCGTGTATAGCTCCCGCGACCAGGAAGCCCGCATCCACCTCGTCCAGCATACGCCCCAACTCGTACTGCTGGACCTCCTTGAACTTATAACGATGCGGATTGTCTACTATATCCTTCAGAATCGCTACCATTCATGACGAGCTTGATCACGGTATCATCCGCTCGTCCGGCAGCGGAACTGCAGGCCGAACCACTACTTTCTTTCATTAAAAATCCGGAACGAGACCGTAAGCGAAGCCAGCAGCATCACGATGCCGACGCTTACGAAGAAGCCATACGATTGAAACCACATCGGCCACGTCTTTATATGTTGGAAGAGGAGCCCACCCAGCAAGGGACCGCAAAATCCGAATAGTCCCGTCATCGACGTATACACCGCGAAATACATCGGCCGGTCCTTCTCCGGTGTATCGCTCATCACGAAGTTGAACACAAGCAGACCGAAGCCCGCCATACTGAAGCCCAGGAACGTGTAGACCACAATCAGCATGACATTGACTGGAACGAAGGCTTGAATGCCCCACAGCATGATCGCTACGGCATTAATCGGGAATACCCATAGCAAGAGCCTGCGATTGCTCCACTTCGTATTCAACTTCCCCCAGATGGCATATGCCGCGATGGAGACGACCGCTAGTAACGTATTCGAGATGCCCACCCATTCATACTTGATCGACATAATATCGAGCATCACATAACTGAATAGCGAGATCGAGCTACCTTGGGCCATAATCCAGAACGACACGAACAAGATCGATTTAATAAAGCTTTTATCACGAAATGGCTTGATCAGCACCTTGGCGGATAGTCCGTTCCCCGATGGCGTATACGGAATGTTGGGGTAGCGGAACAGATGTGTCATATTGATCACCGCCGCGACCGCGCCCATAATATACAGCCAGGCGAACCCGGTCGATTGCGATACCCGGTCAAGTCCCCAGCCCACGGCGAGTAATGTCACGGATGCCGCCGCACCCGTAAGGGTGAAGCGAACGCCGAAGTATCGGGCTCGCATCTCGGTAGGCACCATATCCGCGAATAAGGTGGTGAACGGCGCGGACGACACGGATCCGAAGAAGCAGAGCATGATGTACATCGCGATGAAGGCAGACACTCCCCACCCGCCAGGCAGTACGAACGGAATCAAGCCGCAAGCGCACAAGAGGATGCGGTGAAGGAGGATCGACACCATTGCCGTTCGGTACCGATTCGTATACTTCTCCATGAGGAAGGCCGATATAATCACGAACACCGCATTCATAAGCAGCGGAATCGCCGTGATCAAGCCAATTTGTCCGGCGCTTGCACCCAGGTACAGCAAATAACCCGTTAGGTACGGGCCAGCGATCAGGTTGGCGAAAATGGTCGTACTGACGGCCTCATAGTGACCATTTCGCAACGCTTGGTAGTTAACGGACTTGGCTGCCGGGAGTTGAGTGTGTTCTTGCTGTCGGTTCCGGGACAATTCCATCGGAGTGACCTTCCATTTCGGCTCATATTTGCATTAGCGGAGCATCCAGCCCACAATTCACACATGGGTTACGTGTGAAATGTGGGATCCAGCATGGTGGATACTAGTACATATACGACTTCCATCTGGCTTTCCCTGCAAGAAGATTTCTTTTTATTTCTCCGGATGAACATTATTAAATTAAGATAATAATAATAAAGTATTACTAGAGAAATTTCATTTACTCACATGGAGGTGTAAGTATACAATGGGTAGTAAAGAATCTCCTCGGAAGAGAATGAAGAAGGAGGATATCAAGATGAGCACAACTGGCCCTATTGCACCTATCGCAAGACCCCTTTCTCAAAAAAGCCAGGTCATCATCCCATTGGAAATCCGTAAATACTTACAAGTAACCCCCGGCGAGGATAACATTGAATTTGTAGTTAATTCCCAAGGGGAGGTCATCGTCCAGCGAAAAGAGAAGTCAGACCTTATGTCTCTATTCGGTAGCCTGCCGCCACAAGAGCCTGTCACAAAAGCATGGGATGACATTCGCAAGGAAGCGATTGAGGAACACGTACGCAGTAAATACGACGCAGAGGATGCGGACTAAGATCCCGTTCGCTCTCCAATCGCGCGAGAGTTGTTCCTAAAGGCCGATCAGGGCCAATATGCGCTTCATATCTCTCCCATTGTGATCGCAGAATGCGTCTATGTCCTTCAAGCTTCCCCTTATCGATATTCACGTGGCATAATCGCGACTAAACTTATGACACTCGTGAATCATAAGGCAATCAAGGTAAAAGAGAAAACCATAATACTTGAATCCCTGCAGCACCTTGCGTACAAAGAAGTAGACTTCCCTGACGTTTACATTGCGGCGCTGGCCAGAAACATCGCACCCCATCATGTACTGACTTGGAATATAAATGATTTCAAGAAGACCGGAGTACCGGTCAACCGACCGAATGAAATCTAATCAATAAAGGGGCCTCGTTACCGATACGAGACCCCTTTTCTTCGCGTCGTCCTGATTCGTTACGATATTCTGGCGATCCGGCTAGCAGTTGGGATGAACTGATAGAAGTAGCAGTCCGCGATACCAGCATTGCCCTGGAACGGCAACCTCGCTTCCTCCAGCTCTTCGAGCTGAGCAACTGTACCGTCCACGTAGGCCAGAATTCGGCTTTCTGCCGTGTTCAGACTCATCCACAGCCCTCCGTATCGCAAGTCCATGACGTCCCAGCCGAACGATTTGTTGGATTGATGCCAGCATTGACGATGGTACGCGTGCAGTTGCTTCACACGGTCGGCTAGTTCAGGGAGCTCGATCTCCGCGATTCGCTTCAGCTCTTGCTTATCTCCCACTGCATATGCGTCTGTAAGGCGAATGCCCATCTCCACTTTCAGAGTCAGCACGGAACACAAGTGGCGCAACAGCTCGAACACAAAGCCGTATTCACCGTTACGTCCGGCGTAGACCGCCATATCCTGCTCCAGCTTGGCATAATGCTCGGTCAGCCCGAATCCGCGAATGTTCGCATCGAACATCCCCATCATCACGTTCTGCCAGAGCGCGGAACGGGACGGATTGTACGTAATCAGATTCCCTTCAGGAATCCCCGGAACCTCGTCTACATACTTGATGTTCATGAAGTCATCGTAGTGACCGCCGGTGCAGAAGTGGAACCGCTTCTTCAGCTTCTCCTCGTCCAGCCTATCCGCGTACCCATGCTCCGCGAACAACTGCAAGCCGAGTAGCGCCGAGAACCAGTCGCACTCGGTCCCGTCGTCGCCCCACAGCGTGGCGATAATCTCCGTCACACCTTCGCGCTTGCAGACGTTAAGTGCCGCATTCGTAGACGAGAACGTCGCACCGTAGTTGAGGACGAAGCCCCTCCAGTTCCAGATGCCGCCCGCGAACACTGGCGTATGGCCGAATTTCTTATGCCGATTGATCCAATCGGTGTAGAACGCTTCATCGTGGTGGTAATAGTCCCAATATACTTGCTGTACACCCTTCGGCATCGCTTCAATGAATGCGTCCGGGATGACTATCTCCTTGTCATAATAATCGCCTGTCTTTGACCCTGCCCGGAAGTACATGTCGCTCCACATCATCGGAGTAAGTCCATGCTTCTCCGTGATGTCCATGACACGAGCCATGTGCTCATTCATGATGTCGAACTTCGAGCGCAGGCCGTTCTTCACCAGATACTCACCCAGCCCGAGCTTCCATGCTTCGTCCAACCCAATATGGATGCGCTTCGTGCGAACAGGTGCCATAGCGGCGACAATCATTTGCTCGACGAATTCATATGTGCGTTCGTAGCCGACCAGCATCGTCTCCCGATCATCGCGAATGTCGGCGAAGGCGTTCCACTTCAGCACATCCTCCAGATGGCTAAGCGTCTGGATGCAAGGGATCATCTCGATTCCGAACATGTCGGAATAATCATCCAGGGCCCGGATCTCCTCTTGCGTGTAGCGTCCGCGCATATAGCCGAAGTAGGGCTGCTCCTTCACGTCATAGCTGTCCTCGGTGTACAGCATGATCATATCCATACCCATGAGCGCCATATGGCGCAGGAACTTCTGGACACTCTCCACGGTAAGCACTGCGCCGCCCTGCGACACGTCAAACATCGGCCCATTCATCGTAAATTGCGGTTTCTCAACGAGATGGAATTCCGTTTGCTCACGAAGGGCCTCTACTAACAAGCCGAAGGCGCGGAAGAAATGAATTTTGCGCGAATAGCGGATGCTCGCTTGTCCCTCGCTGCAGCTTACCTCTACATCGCTTCCCGCATGCTGCGATACCGCGACCTGCAGTCCATCCTCGGCCAACTCCACACCGATCTGGCCCGCCAATAGGGTGATTCCTTCCTGCAACTCTTCTAATTGCCCTGTAAAATGTAGACGTATGTTCATGTTCTTCATTCCTTCATCCACCCTCTCTTTTCGCAAAAAAGCAGTGCCTTCCCCTACTGTAGCAGACTAGACATATGAGTTGGAATGGTTAGGATAGTCAAGTGCTTGGATTATATGTTCACCCTATTGCTTCACAGTTCCAACGAATTGACCCTGTCTTCTCCACATGTTCTTATCGCGATGTACAACCGAACGCCGAACCATTGAATGAACTCGGTATCCAACAATTTGTACTATATATTCGAACTCGCCAAGTTGACTCTAGCCTTCTGTCGCGTTAAGATCAGCCTAATTAACCCAATCCCCGGGATATAGAAAAGGGAGCGATCCACCATGACCTTTAATGCCGCTAATTATGAGGGAACTGTTGCTGAACAATATGAATTGGTGATCAAGCAGCTGGCCGCCTTGGTGCATGATGAACCGAACCGAATCGCGAACTTGGCCAATGCGTCTGCCCTGCTGGGACAATTCCTGAAGGATATTAATTGGGTAGGTTTCTATTTATTCGAAGAGGGCGAGCTTGTGCTCGGGCCTTTCCAAGGCTTGCCGGCTTGCGTGAGGATTCCACTGGGAAAAGGAGTCTGCGGCACGTCAGCCGCAAGGCAGGAGACGATCGTCGTCGAGGATGTGCATGCATTCCCGGGCCATATCGCTTGTGATGCGGCATCGGCGTCGGAAATCGTAGTGCCCATCCTGAAGGATGGGCACCTGATCGGCGTGCTCGATATAGATAGTCCGCGCAAGGGCCGGTTCGACGAGACCGACCGCATGTATCTGGAATCATTCGTCCAGCAGCTGGTCTCCGCGCTATAGCGCTGCTTCCTCGCTGCGGTCAGTTGCAGGTGACGGCACAACAGAGAGCGCCGATATCTCTTGGCGGCTGGCCGCATCCAGCACCACATCAAGCGCAGCCAGGGACGGCTCCAGCTGTTCCACGTTACGTGCGCCGATGATCGGCGCCGTAACCGCCGGATGGCTGGCCACCCAGGCAACCGCTATGTCAACTTTGGATAAAGATTGTGTAAACCTTCCTACTCCTTCACCCTCATCTTCCCGTTCATCAGTCCGATCACGCTGTCCGGATGCTCGGACACCATTGTACGTGCCTCCTTCGTTTCATCGTGGCGGTAGCGGACTTCCCGCTGAAGAGGCGATTCGAGCTGCAGCAGCGCGAACTGTTCCCGATTGTCTGCGAATCGGCGCAACGCACGCTCCGCTCCCAGGCGAATCCGTTCGCGAGCGAGCTCCGGATGAATATGGATCGCACCATTGTTGCGGTCTTTATACTGATTCGTGGTGCATTCGTCTCCGCTTCCCGGTAAGATTCCCCGTTTGACGCTGACGGTCTCAATCCCCGGGATCAACTCAACCGCTTCCTTCGTAAACGCTTCATCACCTGCTCCGAAGATTGACCGCACCCCAAGCTCCGCGCCGCACAAGGCCATCTGCCCGAATTCGCCTACTGAGATGCCATTAATCGAGTAATCGATGACGTCGAACCACCCCGTATGTGCCATCTGTGCGCATTCGGTCCCGGCCTTCGCATGTTGGCCTACCCAGGCCATAGCATCGAACGTTTCGTCCAGCATGAACGGGAAAGGTCCAGGAAGTGGGCCCCTCACGTATTGCGCACGCTTGTCGAGCAGCAGATTGTTGATACCGCCATGACCATGCCCGTCCGCAACTAGAAACTCGGTCGCCCCCGCCGCCACAAACCCTTCGATCGCTGCATTTACTTCCAGCGTAAGCAGTTCCTTGCCTTCCGCATAATAACGGCCTGGAGGTGTAACCCATTCATCGTGACTCACCACGCCGCACACGCCTTCCATGTCGGTCATGATAAAGATCTTCATCGTATCCCCTCGATTCTGCATCATATTAACTCATTAACACCTCCATTCTCCTTCAACCGATTTCCTATGTAAATAGCTATTTTATAGAGTTATTGAAATATCCCCGCATAGCAAAAAACACCCTTCTACCTCACAGTAAAAGAGTGCTCTGGTTCGGTCTAGCTCTCGCTGCGAAGCAGCTCCAGCGCATGCTGGACGAACAGCTCGCCCGTCTCAGCGGGGAGCCGGCTATTGCTCGTGATGCGCGGCTCATAACCGCCCCGCTCGATCCCTTCGCGCGTACACACGTATCCCATAATCGAGCCATTGCTCAGCTCGTTGATCATCGTGTACGCACAGGGCGATCCAGATTTGATATCCAGACCGAATTCGACGAACAGCTCTGCCGGTACGCCGACGACGC
Organism: Paenibacillus sp. P4_E11; assembly: GCF_056401635.1. Lineage (NCBI taxonomy): Bacteria > Bacillati > Bacillota > Bacilli > Caryophanales > Paenibacillaceae > Paenibacillus > Paenibacillus sp. P4_E11. Next base: position 44,653 of record NZ_JBFUIX010000006.1, read on the forward strand.
CAAGTGGCCCTAGCTGAATCGTATGAATCTCCACCTCGCCATCCCGATCACACTCCAGTGCTTGAAGCAGCTCAGTGGCGAATGCTTTCTCGAGCGGAGTCTCCGCTTCGTTCACAAGGGCGAATCGTGCCGCCGCCACTTCCTCTTCCGAGGGATCTCGGTGTTGGATCGGGAAAAACCGTTGTCCGTACTGGATATCGAGTGTCGCTTCCGGGGTGATCTTCTCCCTGACCTTCAGCACTTCCCCCGCCAGAATGCGGCCCATCTTCTTGTAGCGGTCCGGGTCCCGCACAGGAGTCCCCTTCACATTGTGATGGTTGATGTTCCCGCTCGCTCCCATGAAGAAGAGGCTCACCGCTCCTTCACCCAACTCACGCTTCAGCGTGGCGCTTAGTTCACCCGGGAAGTCGGCACAATATTCCGTTCCGCCGACGGTGTCGGTGTGGACCGTATAGTTGGTCACGATTCCGAGCGGATTCCCATCCTTGTCGTCGATTCGCATGACTAGCACCTCGGGATCGATCGGACCTTCCGGCTCGACGATATCCGGATTGCCGATCCCCGGATTCGTCTGCAGCTTGCCGTTCTTCATCCAGAAGCGCCGGTTGAAGGCAATATCTCCTTCATAGCCGCGGCCGAAACCTACTTGCGCTTCAGCACGGCGATGGTAGGCGAGAATCGCCGCATCCGCGCCCTTCTCCCCGAGAAACGCCAAGTAATCCTCATCGGCCTTCAAGAACGTACAGTCCAATACAGGCCCGCCGGTATGCGTATGCGTGGCGGACACCATGACCGCCTCCGGCGGAATGCCGATCACATGCTGAATCCGCTTGCGAATAGCTGTATTCACGGCAGGTGGAACATAGATGCAGTCCAGCCCGATGAAGGCAACGGTCTTCCCTTCGTGTTCTACGACGAGCGCCTTGGCATACAAATGATCTTTAATCCCTGTCGCCTTCCGATCGTTGAAATAGCCGGGAATCGTGCTGCCGAGCGGAGGCGTGATGTCGAGCTCATACATCCCGCATTGGATCATGTGGATTCTCCTTCGTTTAATTATTCCTGCGGCTTTCAGAGGCCAGTTTTTGCCCGATTTTTCCTCAAAAATCGCCTTGGAGAACAAATTCGTTCTGACGCTTGCGGAATCCTGCTATAGACGGACATACTCGTTCATTTGATCCGCCGGATGAAGTACGGCATTGCCGTGGCAAACTTCCAGATGCACGGGCCGCAGTTGTCCGACGATCGCGCTGCTGCGAATCGCTTCGTCCATGTCGGCTGTGAAGCTGGCCATAGGTTTACGAAGCTTGCCTTGCTTCGAGGTGAACAGATCGCCCGCTAACATCACACGGTCGTTCTCATGGAAATAAACAACATGGCCCGGGGAATGGCCCGGTGTGAGATATGGCGTTAATCCGCCGATTGGGCTCAGGGCAGGGATACCGCTCCCGCTGTCACCGCTGTTGCTCGTCTGGTCCAAACTGGATTCCGCTTCGGTAAGCGGCTTTGCCAATCCCTTCGCTACGCTCGCTGCTGCTTTCTTGCGGCGAGGATACGGCAGCGCTCCTTCCATATAAGGGATTTCAATACGATGGGCGTACACTTCCACTTCCGGGTACACCGCTCTAATCCGTTGGATCGCACCCACATGGTCAGAATGCCCGTGTGTCAGTAGAATTCTACGCAAAGGACCGGCCTGGAGGCTACTGATGAAATTCAGAATCCCTTTCGCCATCATAGGTATTCCAGCATCGATCAATGTCAGACCGTCTTCACCCTTCACAACCCATACGTGAATGGGGATGATCATCCAAGTTTTCAAGCTCCAGACATGCTCCGAAATTTTCGTTATTTTCATGATCGGCCAGCTCCTTGATTTAATTTGTGGGTGAACCCGATCAACAACACTTCTACTGCTTCATCGAACGTCGCTCCTAATCGTTCCATCAGCTGTTCTTCCGTTTCTAACGAGTTTGTATACGTAGCTACAATGCCTTGCAAGGTGTAAAAGTAAATGCGGCTGTATGCTAGCAACTGCTCCCCTGTATAAGGAGTAGGTAAGCATGCCTGTACAGCCTGTTGCAGCATAGCGAATAGTCCGTTCCGCATCCGATTGAGCTCCGACTGGGGCTCCGCTTCATCGACCCGTACTGACTGGACGGTGAAGAAGATATCATACATATTCCGATTCACCAGACAGAAGCGGATCATAGTCTGACTGATCTGCTTCAACCTTGCTTCGGGAGCAATCGCATTCTGGCGATGAATCACTTCTACTTGCTCCTTCAACTGCTGCAACGGGGACATGGACAGCTGGTGCAGCAGCGCTTCCTTATCCTTGAAATATATATAGATGGTAGTGTGCGAGCAGCCGGCTTCCTTCGCGATCTCCCGCATCGTGACTGCATCGAACCCTCGAGCGCCGAATAGCTTGCCGGCAGCTTCGAGGACACTCCTCTTCGTTTCTTCAGAACGTAATTCTTGTTTAGTTGCCATGCGAGTCAACTCTCTTCCATTTTTGTAACCTCTGGTTACTAACCGTTGGTTATAATATAACCTATGGTTACTTTTATGTCAAGAAAAACCCGACCAGCGGCCGGGTCCTTGATAGTTGAGTTAAGTTGTGTGCGCGGAGAGGGCAGGCAGAGGGGCTTCGATCGCTGTTGAAATCTTGTGCTCTTGATGGAATTGGTTATGTTAAGTCTTCCATGTGGCCTCTTCGAATTCCGAAATGCTGCAATAGTACAGTTTTTTTCGCCCCACCCTGTCCAAGGTTATTGAATTCCTGCAAATGCTAATTGCAGGATTTGTTCGAATGAGCTCCACAACAATCACTTTCTGCATAGTACCCAACTTCCCGCGCGACTGAACCCTATTGCCCTCTTTATAGCCCCTCTTAGTCCAACCACTCTCGTCGGCTACCCACCTGACACGAGCTGCAGCACATGCAAGCGGTCGCCCGCCTTCAGCGGAATGTCCTTCGAGGCCAACCACGCCAGGTTGTCCTCGTTGTAGCATAGCAGCACGTGCCTGCGAAGCTGCCCGTCCTCCGCGAAGACATGGTGCCTCAGCAGCGGGTAGTCGGCAAACAGCCGATCGAGTGCCTCCTGAAGCGTGTCCGCCTCAAGAGGGAAGCGGCTGCGTCCCCCGGTGCAATCGGCCAGCAAACCCGGGACTGTCACTTCAATCTCCATACTAGTCCTCCACGATCCACGTCTTCACGGTCAAGATCCGGGACAGCTGCCCCGGCAACCGCTGCCAGTTGACACCTCGGTCAAGCGAGCAGAACAGTTCGCCCGACGTTGTGCCGAGGTAGAGCCCATAAGGATCGAGCGTATCTACGGTCATCGCATCTCGAAGCACGCTGACATGCCGTTTCTCCTCCGGGACGACATCGCCTACCGGCTCCCAGGCCGCTTCATCCCGGTGTCGGCGGTAGACGAGCATCTTGCCGTCCTTCATCGTCCGCTGCTCGGAGCTCTCCAGCGGAATCAAGAACATGTCTCCCGTCTTGGAGACACTGATCGGGAAACCGAACGGTGCATCCTCTCCGCGCAACGTAAGCCCCTCCTCCATCGGGTACCACGAATCGCCCGCGTCGTCGGAACGGAACACTCCGCCATGCTCCTGCATATACAGTGTATCCGGGCGGTCCGGATCGACGACCATCTTGTGAATGCAGTAGCCGATCTCATCATACGGCTGGCCAGTCGGCACGCGGGCCAAGCCGGCATTGCACGTCTTCCAGGTGGCGCCGCCATCATCCGTGCGGAACACGCCGACGGCTGACATCGCCACCCAGATGCGATCCGAATTGTGCGGATCGACGATAATCGTGTGCAGGCACATCCCGCCTGCACCGCCGTACCAGCCGGGACGCGTGGGATGCTTCGTCAAGCTGTCCAGCTCCTCCCACGTGCGGCCCCGGTTGTGGCTGACGAACAAGCCCGCCTCCTCTACACCCGCATACATCGTATCCAACTGCGACGGGGCACCCGGCACGAGCTGCCAAATTCGGTTCAACGCAAAGCCGCTCTCGGCTGAATAGACCGGCCCCTCTTCCAACTGCGTCCAGGTCTGCCCGAAGTCGTGACTAACGCGCAGTGTCGCTCCATAAGCGGCATGGGACGTGCCAGCGAACAGCGTATGACCGTGCCGGCTATCGCCCATTACGCTATAAGATTCCCAACCTGCGAGGAAGGGTCCGCTTAGCTCCCACTCCGTCCTGTCGGTTGTCGAGCTGTACATGAATACACCCTTGTTCGTTCCCACTAGCAGCTTGACTTGCTTGGCCATTAATCGTCATCCTCCTCCATGTGCGCTGCATTTTGCCCGTTTATACGTTTTGTATGCGCATACATTCATCCCAACGTCCACCACAATGGACTAGCGAACGTCAAGAAGTATCTCCCCCTTTATTTCGCCAAAAAGCCGTAATTTCCTCCTTATGGAAATTACGGCTTTTGATTAAATCCCGCCTCCGTCTTCATTCACCGATCTTTTCTCATATTGAATGGAATCGTACAAGCTCTTAACTCCGATTATAGCTACCAGCAAGGCAGCCAACACCAACACCGTATACGGCGATGGCTCAACGAAAATTTTGACCAACGTGAAGGAAACTACGAGCGAGAGCACTGGGGAAACGACCCACACTTTTAGAATCTTCGCGATAATACCCTTCTGCCACAACTGGAGTCCATGCTCGGCGGTTCCTATTCCAAGTATCGCGGTCGTCGTCACTTGGGTAAGAGGGACAGGAATGCCCAACAAGGAAGCTCCAATGACGAGAAGCCCTCCTGTACCGGAGATGACGATCCCCTGAAGCAACGACAGGTTGGTAATTTTCTTACCGTTGGTCTCCAGCACCCGGCCTCCCATCAGGATGGCTCCGGCCGAGACGAACAGACCTCCCCATAACACACCGGATTGAGTGCTCATCAGACCGGCTCCTACGAGCGGGCCAACAGCATTGGCCACGTTGTTCATCCCGGCAGAGAAGGCCTCCAGGAATCCCGCGAAGATGACCAGCAACACGAGCGTCCGCTTCCACCCTCCACTGCCAATCCCTTTCCAGCGCTCATCTCGCCGCTCCAGCCAGCGGATCAAGTAGCCGGCGCACCAGGCAATGCCGAAGGCGATAACCGGAATGATAACCCAGAAGAACACGATGCGTAAGATGTTATCCACGTACAGCAGCTGATAAGCAACACCGACACCCACTACAGAGCCCACGGTCACCTCGCTAGTGGATAACGGAATACCGAGCAGGTTCGCTCCGAACAAGGTCATCGTCGCCGACAGCAAGATAATGATGACTAAGTAGACCGTTAGCAGGTTGGAAGGAATGATGCCAGAGCCCAATGTTTTGACTACTTCGCCGCCCCCCAGATATGCCCCCAGGAATACACCGATCGCGACAAGGACAAGCGCCAGCCGCTTGCGCTTAATGGCCCCGCTTCCATACGCTACACCCATTGCGGCGGCCGCACCGCTCGCTCCAATGTTCATGGCAAAAAACAAAGCAATCCCCACAGCCACATACGTAACCCACATACTGCACCAACCTCTGATTTTATATCCGACTATTTCTAGCTGATTTTAACAGATTAGTCGCCGATTGAGAATACTAGGGATCACTTATAGTTTGACAAGCAATCTTCCCTGGGATTCTCCCTTCAGGATGACTGGTACGATGGCCGGAATTTGCTCAAGTGAAATCTCCGTGTACATGGCATTCAACGCAGCTGGCTTGAACTCGGACGCTAGCAGCTCCCACATCCGAGTACGCTGCTCCATGGGGGTGTACACGGAATCGATCCCGATTAGCCGAATGCCTCGCAGAATAAAGGGAAACACACTGCTGGTCAACTCGGTCCCACCCGTTAATCCGCTTACGGCCACAGCTCCCCCATAGCGAATGCTGCTTAATAGCGACGATAGCGTCTTGCCCCCTACACAATCGATCGATCCCGCCCATACTTGCTTGTCGAGTGAGCGCGGCTTATCCGGAATGAGCGCTTCTCGCGACACGATCCGGGAGGCTCCAAGCTCAATCAGCCTGCTCTCCAGCTCGGGCTTGCCGGTACTAGCCACCACCTCATACCCAAGCTTGGCCAAGATCGCCACGGAAATGCTGCCAACCCCACCACTCGCGCCTGTTACGAGAATAGGACCGCTGTCAGGAGCAACCCCGCTCCGCTGCAGCTCATGGACGGACAAGGCCGCCGTGAATCCGGCCGTCCCGAGGATCATCGCTTCCTTCGCCGTCAGCCCTTGCGGCAGCTTCACCAGCCACTCAGCAGCAACCGAGGCATATTCGCTGAACCCTCCGAAATGCGAAACTCCCAGTTCATAGCCGGTTACAAGCACCTCGTCTCCTTCGCGAAACCGGGTATCCTTGCTTCGCACGACGACCCCTGCGAGGTCGATACCTGGGATGAACGGATGCTGCTTCACGATATTGCCGTTCGGGATGCAAGCCAAGGCATCCTTGTAATTCACACTGGAATAGTGCACGCGGACGAGCACGTCGCCCTCCGGCAATTCGCTCAAGGTCAACATCCGCGGACCGATCTTCACTTCCCCCTCCAGTGTATCCACGACCAGCGCTTGAAAAGTGTCCATGTGCAGCATCGCTCCTCCTTCTGTTGTGCGGGTCAACACCCTGCTCTCGCAAGGCTGCCCTGCCTCCCCCCGCCCTACCCTGCCCTGCTACTTCCGACCGTAATCCGCTTTAATTTCCCCCCAGCTCTTCGTCTGCCACTTCAATACCGGATTCTCATATCGGTTCGTCTGCAGCCACTTCTCTGCCCGATCCACTAAGGTCCATATTTCCTCGGTCGACGCATCCCGCACCAACGTGGACGATACCGACTTTTGTTTCACCCATTTCAGGGCATTCATCGAATCGCTATACACGGTCTTCTTGCTGTTCTGCTGCTTCAGGTGGGCCAAGGCGTGCACAATCGCAAGAAATTCCCCCAGATTGTTCGTGCCTTTCTTAATCGGCCCCACCGCGAATATAACTTCTCCCGTCCGGGTATCGACGCCCTTATACTCGACAGGACCGGGGTTGCCGTTCGTGCCCACATCCACGGAAATACTATCATATTCGATAGCATCCATACTGTATTCCGGTTCTGTCTTCGCTTTTCCTGCGGTTCTGGAGCTCTTCGCGCCTGTGCTAGCTCCCTTGCTGGAACCTACGCCCCAAATTCCCTTCCAGCCCGCCTTGTAGGCTGCGTCCGCTTCTGCCTGCGATTCGAATGATTTGAACTTGGCGTCTTCGAATTTCTCCACTTGCTTCTGGCATTCCGGCCAGCTCGTATACACGCCAGGCTTCTTTCCAGCCCACACCACATAATATTTTTGCTTCGCCATCGTCCATTCATCCTCTCTATCTATATTCTATCTGCTTCTTCCATTCAGAATACCAGCAAATAACCCCACAAAGTGAAGTGAACCTGCATAGCTTATTCCTATTACTTTGCGGGGACCCCTGGATTTATAAATTCTTAAATGTATAAAAAAAGCTCCTATCGGAGCAACTCGATGAAGCGGGTTCGTCTTTAGCGGTAACTTTTTATGCCGAATCAGGATGTAACCTCTCGAAGTTTATACTTTCTGATTCTGTTAAAAAGAGAGTGCCGCAGGCACTCTCCAATAGGACTGACTTAAGCTATGAGTTACAGTTTAACAACATTCTCGGCTTGTGGACCGCGGTTGCCCTGTACTACGTTGAATTCTACGCGTTGACCTTCGTCCAACGACTTGTAGCCGTCGCCTAAGATTGCGCTGAAGTGAACGAATACATCGTTGCCACCTTCAACTGCGATAAATCCGAAACCTTTTTCTGCGTTAAACCATTTCACTGTACCTGTTTGCATGGGGGAATTAGCTCCTTCTCATAATAAATAGATTCCGATAATAAAATACTGCGGCTTAAGGTTGCTTTCCAATGCGCTGTAACCTTCTGACTCTACGAGTTCGCCCATTTGTCTCTATGAATCCCATAGTAGCACGATTCTGAACATGAAGCAAATTCCATTCAACCCAATTTGTCCTTCTCCTCGTCCTTCCGATCTTTGCTGCTGCTTTTCATCTCCCGCACCATGGTGCTGACCGATTGAACCAGCTTCGGCAGCTTGGACGGCCCGAACAACAGCAAGACGATGAGGATGATCAGAATAGCACCGGTTATCCCGATATTCATGGATACGCCTCCTTCCATTGAGCTTGCGACAACCTTACGACGTTACAAAGCTACCATTCTATAAGGCTACGACGTTACAAGGCGAAACTGATCCTCGATACGCGAGCAGAACGTCTTCTCGTTCTCCAGACCAGCCCAATACAGCTTGACCTCCCGGTTAATCAGAGCCAGCTCACTTGCTTGCAGGCCCATATCTGTGAAATATCGAAAGCCGGGGATCGTCTCGCGGAATAAGGAGAACCTGGACGGGCGGTACATAATCTCTTCCCCCTGCCATTCCGCGGCGATCTTCATCGCAGGAAGGCTGTATGTTTGTTGACGAATCAGCAATTGGGTCTCATAAGCGGTTAGAAACTCCACCAGCTTGACAGCCGCTTCCTTGACCGGGGATAGCCGGTTGACAGCTAAACCGATGTTAAGCAGCAGCGTGGAAGGTGTACCCATGTGCGGGACCGGCGCCAAATCGAATGCTACTTGATCCTCGATTAAGTAGTTGAGGTAAAAATAGCTGGTCATGATGATCGATACTTTGCCCTTCGCCAACAACTGTTCGGATTGTCCGACAGTGATACCTTCAGACATGAGCGGAAGTTGGCGCTTCATCTCTCGACACATCTGCAGGGCTTCCATCATCCGTGTGCCAGCTAACCGAATGGCCCCATCGTGATCACGCTCGACCTGGACGCCCTGCTGTATAGGCAACAGCGGCCAGCGGTTCGGCGACAGTAGATCACAGTGGAATCCGATCCGTTCATTCGGCAAGTTCAATTTCTCTGCATTACGGATCAAGTCGTCCCACTTCCAGCTGCTGTCCGGCTCCGGCATATGGTTCTCCAGGAAATGCTGCCTGTTGTAGCAAAGGACAAGCGGTGAGAAGATGAACGGTTGCGCGAGCTGACGCCCATCCACGGTGAAGGCATCAGATAGAAACGGGTACACGCCCTCGTTACGCTCCAGGGGCTCCAATAACTCCAGGTGACCCTGCTCGAGGAAATTGCGGAAGTCATTGTAGTTCATCATTACGGCATCCAGGATGCGGCCTGTCAAATACTGCTTCACGTGGCCGAAATCCGAGTACGATATAGGTACAGGTTGCACGTGAATGGTAGGATATTGCTTATGGAAGCGAGAGAGAATCTCGTCGATCTGCGCCTCGCTCGTAATCGAAGTGTGGAACCCAAGCTTCACCGTAACGAATCCGTCTTCCGGAGGGCCCAGTACTTTGCTGCCGACACGTGGAATCTTCTCGATCAGCTGTTCTGCAAGCAGCACCTCAAGCCCTTTACGCACGGATTGATTGCTTAATTGGTATTGTTCTGCGAAGGCTTTCTCCGAGGGTAGGTACTCTCCCTCCGCTCGCTTGCCTGTCATGATCTCTTCCCTCAACTGGTTGATTAGGTCGTTCAACCGTGCGCGGGAGCTTTTACGTCCTACCTGCTTCTCCACTTGATTGTCCACCTGCTTCGCCATTACCTCAAACCCCGTTTTCTGCCTATCGTTCCAGTTCGTTCTAAGTTGTTCTAATAGAACCAGTATACCATAATTCCAGCGTGCCGCTGTGAAAAGAACGAAGTTTCGCGGCCTCCAATGGAACCTAGTGCCACGAAACTTCGAGAGCTGATCTTGTCTATTCGGTCAAGAAAATATTACCCGCGCGGTGCTTCACCGTATCGCTCTCAACCGGCAGCGAGGTACGGTTGACGCCTTCTTCCACGCAGGAAGTCAGCAGGAAGTATTGACTCCCGCCGAAGCTACCGTCCGCCACTTCATACTTGCCGCCCTCGAACACCGATCCGACCGCCTTCAGCTTGTGGGACCCGCCTTCGATATGGAAGTGCGCGGTATCCGCATCGGCTGCCTGGCTCGTGCAGTTGCCGAAGCTCCACTTCACCACATTGGTCGCGTCGACGCTTTTCAGGAACGCTCGCTCTCCATTCGTTCCATGGAAGGACACGCCTCCATCAATCGAGATCGATTGGTCGGTCAGCATGTCCGGGTTCGTCCCGTCCCGATTGCTCTTGTCCCAGGCGCCGGTCAGGACGAAGCCGCAATCGACGAAGCCGCCTCCCAACATCACAATGTCCCGCGATCCAACTCTCACTCTGCCGGTCGTCCCGGAAGCACCCTTGAACCACGTATTGGTCAACGTCAACTTGTTGATGCTGCCCAAGTCGACATCTTCGATGTTGTAGAATTCGCTATTTACAATCGTCAGGTCGTCGTTGACCGGCGTATAGCCGGGTTCAGTCGTGCCCGAATGAATCGGGCGAGCCAATTCATAACCGTTCAGCATGCCGAAGGAACAGCCGTCAATGACGTTTTTGCGGCGAGCTAGATTCGAGCCCTTGGTTAGCGTAAGCATCGCCTCGGCGGTGCAACCCCGCATCTGCAAGCCATCCACATTCGCCCAGATGGAGCCGGAGTCGATGAGCCCTTCCTTCTTGACGGCGTGTACATCTTCCAACGTCAGATCAGTCAGCCACTTGTGGGCTACAACACGTGAGGCGACATGCTTCTTGACCGTGATGCGCTTCGCGCTGTTACCCCAAGTCGTACCGCTGTTCGCGAACGATAACAAGCCGGAGTTGCCGACGAAGACGAGGTCATGCTCGAACTGTCCATGCGTGACGAACGGCCCGTAGTCATCGCCGTCGCCATGGCAGTTCTCTACCATACAATAGGCCGCACATGTGAAGTCGTTCAAGTGACGCGAGTTGCTCGTATTGCAATCCTTCACATGACCATACAGAACATTAAGCTGCTGGGTGAGGTAGCCAGTGCCTCCCCAATCCCGTTCCACCGGATTAATCAGCTCACAGCGTTCCGTCACATAATGCGAGCAATATCGGCGCTCAATGACCGGCCAGAATACCTTCGTCGCATAAATACCGGACACATCGCATTCCACAGCGAATTCGTAGGCAACTGGATTGGAACCAATCTGATCCCAAGTGTCGAACAGCCTGACTGTAGTCGAGATAGATGGAGGCACAGGAACGCCTTCGAATCTCATATTGCGTACGTGGCTGCGGAATACCGGATTCATCTGCTTGTACTGAATTTGCCTACCCGCTGCAAGCGGCCAACCTAGCTTGTAATTGACCCGGACATGTGTAGTGTCGATAATCTCAGTAACCCGCAGAAGGTAATCCAGTTCGCGCTGCGCACCGCCGGCTGGGTGGTTGCTAACTCGTGCAAGCCACCATTCCTCTACCTTGAATGCTGTAGCATCATACACTTCCAACACATCGGTCAGCTCTGCAAGTTCTGCGGACAAGGTGACGGTTTGTGTCACTCCGGTCGCCGTGCCACGGAAGCAGAGAACCGCACCAAACGGATTGTCCTTCGTGTTCAGCTCGATCCCTACTGTCGTAACCGTGTTGTTATGGAAGTCCAGCTCTATATTGCTGCGATCATATGTGTGTCGTACCGAGAAATTCAGATTCGTATACGCCTCAATACGGCGAACAGCTGGATCGTGCATCATTGCATCAAGTGCATCGTCGGCATCCTTCGTAGCGTCGAACAGTCCGAACTTGCGGAAATCGCCGATGCCGTTATGAATTTGCTCCCATCTGCCAGGCTTCCCACTGCCCGCTTCAGGGTCAAGGACCGTACCCCCATTATGGGCTTTCGCGCTAGAGGGGACCCAGCGGACTTGCATGCCCCCGCCATCTTCTTCCGCATAATAACCGCTCACATAGACCAGAGTACCGGCGTTGCGAGCATCAGGAGGTAGAGCCATCAGAGCTTCAATAGTAGGTACCAGCAGCATTGGTTTGAATTCCCTTCGCTCTTGAATTAGTCGGACCTTTTATTAGTTTGATTCTAGTTTGTTATCATTCCAAAAAATCACTGAAAATATCTTTTTCTGATTTGTTTGTGATTTGTTTTCATTATACGTTTTGGCTGCAAATAGAGTCAATCCCTGGTCCTTATGCACAATTGTCTGTACTGTTAAGAAGAACCGCATTTAAAAACACGGATGCGATCCACTTGGATGCAAGTAAGGCGAAGAGTGTTAGAAAAATGCTGAGTACACCCGTAATTGTCAGCGAGACGACCAATATTTTTCGGACTCTTGCCGGTTTAGTTTGCATTTCCGCCTCGGATACAAGCTTCGAAATAACTGCTGGCAGCTCCAGCTCGGTTAACGTAATGAAAAGGGGCAGCAGCGGGTGAAGAAACTCTGATTCAAATAACCGAGCTTTTGCGAAATATCGGCAAGCGAGGCTCCGCTGCGAATCATTAGCTCTGCCAGTTGGTCATGTTGTTCTCCCTCCAGTACCTAACCCAGTGTACAAAGAATRCCCACACCCTGAACACCTTTTTAAAAAAGTGTCCAGTCTATGGGTACCAGTGTATTGTGATGAAGGGGTTGTTTCTCGTTGGTACTTGTTAATCAGTTCATTTTGGATTTCAGTTTGACCGTTTGAATGAATAAACCTTCATAGGGTTCATTGCTCTAGATGGGTATTACAGGCTGCTTTTATTCAGGATATAATTCACATCTTGCAGCAGCATCTGGACAAATGATGAGTCGAGAGCCTTTCCGTCTTGTGCTTTCAGTTGATTTTCAAAAGCCTTCAAGGCATTTTCCAATTTTTCAGCATCGTTTTGCACTTCCACAGCGTGCTGCACTTTGGCAGATAAACTTTGCAAGATCCCATCCTTGCTGATCCAGCCTTTTTCGGCTCCTTCTTTCAGCACCTCCAAAAGGTGGGTTGGGTCTATATCGATGACAAGATGGAATTCCCGTACCGATTCGTTACCTGCGCGGTCAACCGCTGTGACCCGAATGATGTGATCGCCTACTGCAAGTTCCAGTGGCGAAATTGTAAAATCAGTTTCGCGTGGGAGCCCATCCAAGGTGACGCTTACAGTTGATACACCGGTAATGATATCATCCGCGTAGACGGTCATTGTTACCGTATCGCTGTGCCACGCTCGAGTTGGACCGCTAAGCGTGATTTGCGGCGATATCATATCCACCGTTACGGCGGCCGTAGCCGTAAAACCGCCTTCCTCAGTAACAGCGGTGACCGTTGTACGCCCGTCGCTGACTGCCGTAACCGTGCCGTCCATGCTGATGGAGGCGACGTCCGGGTTGGCAGATATCCAGCGAACCTCCCGGTTCGGTGCAGTGTCCGGAAGCACCCGTGCCGTCAGCTTCATCTCCTGTTCGCTGCCAGTTAGCAGGAGCTCAGTGCGATCCAGCTCGATGCCAGTTACCGGAGGGGGGACGGAATCATCGACCCAACGGAACAGTTGATAGCCCATATTGAAGTAGATATTTCCATAGGAGTCTGCAGTAGCGTTCCTGAAATCATTAACGCCATTGTACAGTATGGTTACATTTTTCGTAGTTGTATCTATTTTGAAAAGATGGGTTTTAATCGTACCGAATATCGCATTGCTTCCGGCTCTTCCTAAAACTAAGGATCCATCTTTTTCAACAGCAGCTGTCGGTCCATAGCTAACGTTTGAAAATTTTTGTTCATGATATTCGATCGTGTTCGTAGCCGGATTGAAGATGAACAAATATCCTTCCGACAATCCCCAGATTTTTTTATCAGACCCCACGATGAGCGCCGTAATAGCTTGTGAAGAGACCGGCATCGTATAGGTCGTATAAGCACCGGTTGCTATATTTAGTTTGACTAACTTCGCTTCCGTCTCTTTTGGAGTCGTATTCTTGCCTCCTGCTATTGACGAGCCTGCATACACATACCCATTATGGTAAGCGACAGAAATAATGCTTTGATTAGGAACGATATCTCGAAAAACCTGAGCGGTGTCAGTCAAAGTGTCATAAATAGAGAGGGCACCCTTTGACTGTCCAGAGGCAGGTACTGTGCCTATGAATACCTTGTTATCGCCTTGAGCCATTCCGTAGGGGCGTTCTTGCAAATGTGTCGTACCCAAGTCTAGAAGCTTGGTCGGTTTCCACGGCTGGGTAAAATCGTTCTTATAAATTCCGGCATTAGGGTAGCCCCCCATGTATAGATAGTTGCCTTGTGAGACCATGCCTTCTATTTGGGGAACGCCGTACAGCATCTTGTTTTGATCACTGCGCATGGTTGTATATTCGGCCAGATTACCTGAAAGAAACCCGCCGGCATAAATATTCTGATTAGGCCCCGTCCCCATTGAGTTAATGTCCGTAGGCACGCCTGGAAGACCGGATATTAGCATGCTGCTGAAATATTTCGTCGTTGGATTGTATTTAGACAGCATGATAGTGCCTGAAGCGTGGCTGACGAAGACAAGCGATTCTCCCGGATAATTGACTTGATCGTCCAAGGTGGCGAATCCCCACGCATAGCCATTTGAAGAGCTAGGTACTGGATTATTGTCCGTTCCAAGCACAGCTTCAATCGTCTTCGTATTCACATCGTAAGACTTTAAGCCTTGGTACGAATAGTAAACCTTGCCGTTATGGATCGGGGATACGCCATATGATGCGATCGGGAGCTCCGCGTCCACAACGGTCGTTACGGTACCGTCCGGATTATCTGTCACGTCTAACACAATTTCTTTATATTGCGGGACGACCCGGGCAAACACTTTACCACCCTCGTAGTTCAGCTTATCGACGGCTGTGTTCGCATCTGCGATTGTAGAAGGGAGCAGATTGTCGTTGCGCTGTCCCCCAACGTTTTCAAGTCTTGTAATTTGAGCTTTTACACCGCCGGTCCCTGCGTAGAGTACGTTGTTTGGAGCGTCGAATGCAACGGAGTATGTATATTCGGATCCTGAAAAGAACGGCTTAGGTACAAATGTGTAGAAGCCCGTACCGGGTTCATATTTGAACACGCCGGACTTCGGAAAAGTTCCGCCATATACTTTACCCGCTTGATTGCTTGCGGCAAGCCCGAGAATATAAGTGGCGTCCGATATCGCCCTGCCCAGATTGATGGGCGCTGCTGTACCAGGCGTGTATTGATACAAATATCCTTTCGGATAGGTACCCATATAAACTTTGTTATCAATAGTCGTAGTGGCAGAATGCGCATAAGTCCCCCCCGGCATATCCATGAGCTTCTGAACGGTCCCCGTGTTGACGTTCACTTCCGCCATCTTGGATGTAATACCACTAGATCCGTTTACCCCTAAGTAAAAAGCAGGCTTCCCATTGCCATCCAACGCTAGAGTCGCACTTCGTATTGCCGTATTAAAGACGACAGGTCCCACATTTGTAATACGCTCCGAGACCAAGATATCATCCCAGTAAACCGTGCCCATATTCCCAGCGTTACTATAGAGCAAGACAGCTACATAAGCTGTTTCAGCCGGTGCAACCCCTCCGGTTTGCAAGTAGGACCACTTATTAATAGGAGAACTCTTGCTAACAAATGTAGAAGTGAGTAGTGTTTTAGAGCTGTTGTAAAAGCGAAGATACAAGTCAGCACTTCCGCTGGCAATATATGCCCACGAATAAGAAAAATAGCTTTTACCTGCAGTAGCAGGCAAATAAGCGCTTTGAATTCCGAACGAACCCGAAGTAGTGTCATCAATCTTGATGCTTTTATTGCCTGTATGACTCTGTTCTGTAGAGACAGTGATTCCGCCTGTACCGAAATTTTGTGTCCAATTCGCCTTATCGGACTCGAAACTGTAGTTCGGTATGAGCATATCTGCGGCTTGAGCTGGAGGAAGGGGTACAAAGGTAACAAGTAAAAAAATAATGCAGAGTATTTTCTTGAGCATTGGACTAATCCTCCTCTTGATTAATAGGCATGCACAGCATGGACCCAAAAAAAGTGATCTCTTCTCCTTTCTAATGAAAACGTTTTCAAGATAAGATAAATTATACCAATACAAAACTGAGGATGTGAGTCAATATCAATAATATACAGGTCAATTCGTTACAGACCGCTTCTGATATCACGATGGTGGTTGAGGTAACTCGTTAAATAATCATTTTTCTCATTGAAGTGTTGGAACGTTAAACACTTAGAGCGGATTTTCCGCTTTAGCGCAAGGCCGGGCAGCGGTAAGCGAGCTCTAGAGCGGTTTTTCTGCTCGAGCACCGCCACGCAGCGGTTCAAAGGCTGTAAAGAGCTCTTTAAATGACTTCCCGTTGCCAGGATAAGAATATCCGACAACGTGAGGGCCTCGTCCTTATGCCAATCGGGGACCATGTCATCGAAATACACCGATACGAGCTCAAGCATGTCTGCACCGGATTGGTTGTAGAATTGTTAAGATAAAAAGGGATTGTTAATGTTCATTTGAAAACCCTTACAATATAATAATACCGAAAGGCCAGAACATATTTGGATAGAGGGGAAAGGTGTTCGGGAGTGAAGAAAATGAGAAATAAGACCGCTATAGTTGTAACGCTGCTGTTTATGATCGTTTGGTCGGTCGGCTGTAGCGGCAAAAAAGAGATAGCCGATTCGGGAGGAGAGAAGGCGGCGAGTAAAGCGTTCAACTATGAGCAGACGGCGACATTATCGTTTTTCAATAATATCGGCGTTCCGGATTCATACTTCAAAGACTATATCGAGCCTCACGTTAAGAAGAAGTTTCCGAATGTTACGCTGAAATACTTTAGCGATTCCGTAAAAGACAACACGATGGACAACTTCGTAGCGACCAATTCGGTGCCCGATATTATATTGACCACGGACGCCAGACTGATCTATTATAACGAACTTGGCGTCATGCAAAGTTTGGATCCGATTGCCAAAACGAATGGCATCGATCTGTCTGCATTTCGCGACGATATAATCCAGACGCTCCGCGGCTATTCAGATAAGGGCGAGCTTTATGCGCTTCCTTGGACATTCGGAACGTACGCGCTGTTTTACAATAAAGACTTGTTTGACCGATTCGGCGTCGCCTATCCGAAAGACGGAATGACCTGGGATTCGCCTGAATTGAAAACAATTGTCGAAAAATTAAGCCGGACGGACAGCGGGGTCCAATATCGCGGTCTTGAAATCAACATGGGCGGATTGATCGGCCAGAACCAGCTATCGCTGCCGTTTATAAATGCCGGATCGGATAAAGCGGCAGTCAATACGGACGAGTGGAAGAAGATGGTTGATAAGTTTAAAGGGTTTTACGATATTTCCGGAAATCGTAAACCGGATACAGCAACGTTTGATGGACAGAAAGCTTTTATTGAAGAGCGATCAGTGGCGATGTGGGTCGGAAACGCTGTTTATCCCCGCTTGATCGATCTGGAGAAGAAAGGGGAGGGCTTTAACTGGGACATTGTCTCCGTCCCGACATTTGAGCAGGCTCCGAACACGACCATTCAATATGGCGGGGCCGTATACGGCATTTCCTCAAAGGGAGGAAACAATGACTTGGCTATGCACATTATTTCCATATTAACGTCTGCGGAAGTTCAGATCGAGGGCGGCAAGCTGTTGAGATACCCGACGCTGAAAGCGGTGAACGTCAAGGAAGCGTTCGGCAAAGGCGAAAGCTTCTTGGATAAAAAGAATATGAAATCGCTGCACTTGACGAAAATCGCACCGCCCCAGAAACCGACCAAATACGATTCAATCGCCAAATCGGTAATGAATGGGAAAGTACATGAAGTGTTGAAAGGATTGAAAGATACGAACACGGCGCTCCGAGAAGCCGAGGAAGAAATCAACAAAAGGATAGCGGAACAAAAAGCGGCCGGCAAATAAAGCCGGAATTCTACAGCTTCTTCCTTTTTCGTAGCAAAGCGGACGGTGGCTGACCGCATATTTTTTTGAACACCCGATTGAAATAAGTCGGATCGCAAAAACCGAGGTAGTCGGATATTTCGGCGATATTCATGTTCGTATGCGTAAGCAAGTCTTGCGCAGTCGAGATGCGAAGCTGGTGCACGTATTCGATCGGAGATTGCCCGGTTACCTCTTTAAATATCGAACTCACGTAATTGGGCGTCCGATCGACATGCTGCGCCAACTGGTCAATTTTAATATCTTCTTTAAAGTGGTTTAGTATATATTTCTCCAGTTCCTTGGCGAGAACCCATTTGTGCGGCGGGATGCTTTGCTGCTGGACATCGTCAAGCAAAGCTCCGAGCAGCTCCATCAGGATGCCTTCGCAAGTCATATCGCGAAACGGCGTTTGCGTACGCCATGTGCGGAAAAGCAGCGCAAAGCGCTGCCGGAAATATTCGAACCGTTGCGGTTTAATCGGCTTATTCGCGATAAGATCGATTTCTTGGGCTATCGCATTGTCGAGCATAAAGTGAGCGGCATATTTTTGGTGTTGCGGAAATGATCCGTTAGTGCCGGTACGCACCGTCCCCTTGCGAATGAACAGCACTTCGCCTTTAGAAATCGTCACGATCGTGGAATCAAGTGTATAAATGAACTGGCCTTGCGCAGCCAATATAACAATGTAGGTTTTGGTTTCGCGGCGCGTTATGTGCCAATTCGGTACTAGATCGTCAAAGTAAACATCGTTCAGCAGGAGCGCCATCGTATTCCTCCCCGATTTTGCAATTATTCCAATCATAATTTGTACGGTGGCGAAATACAACTTGAACTTTGTAGAATCGTTAAGATTTCTGCCGTTCGATTAAAGCTAAAACCTACCTGGCAGGAATACACTGGTACCCATAGACTGGACACTTTAAAAAAGGTGTTCAGGCTCTGGGTATTCTTTGTATACTTAAGACGTGGACCAAATCCACCTTAATAGGCTTGTGTAGCATGGTTGAGCTCGACAGCCGAACCGGCCACTTTCGTCGCCGCCTCACCTACTTCCGCAATCGCTTCCGCCAAAGCTTTCATTTCCACTTCGACCTTCCCGATCTCGCTTAACCCGCTCTCCAGCGATTCGACAATGTGATTGAATACTTGCTTCGTCTGCATCGATTCGGCTTGTCCATCCAGTACTTGCCGCTGAACTTCCGATATGGAATCGACTACCTGCTGGGTGAACTGATTCGTCTGCTGAATCAACGCGCCTATCTGACGCACCGCTTCACTCGTATCGTCCGATAACTTCTTCACTTCGTTCGCGACGACTGAGAAGCCCGCTCCCTGCTCCCCCGCCCTTGCAGCCTCTATGGATGCATTCAGTGACAGCAGCTTCGTTTGACTCGAGATCTCGCCTACGATCGCAGCAATGCCCACGATTTGCTTCGATACATCCTTGAGTTGCAGCACCGATTGCTCCATCTGTCGGGAGCTCATCTGGATCGATTCCATTCTCGACTCCAGTTCGACCAGACTCGCAGCCCCGGTGACCGCGAACATCCGTGACTCTCTTGCCTTCTCCGTACTATGTGCAACCGACACGTTCACATGATGGCTGCTGAGCACCAACTCTTGCGTAGATGCATTCGTATGTTCGGTGAGCGTGGCCAGCTCTTGACTCACAATGCTAATCTTGCTCTTCAGTTCTTTCTTCACAAGTTCGTATTGCCGCTCTTGTTGCTCAGTGTTCTTCTTCTCGTACGCTTCAAGCACTAACTGCTGCTCGAAATTCAACAATTTCGTAACAGCTTTGCCGATAACCAGGCTTTCGGCGCTGTTGTGAACATGCTGGTGAATGATATCCAGGAAAGCGTTTTGTAAGTTTTGAAAAGCCCCCATGTACCATTTCGGTTCCAGGCCGATCCGCTGATGCACCTCGGCGATCTTCAACCTTTTCTGCACAAACTCCGGATTGATTTCCCCGTTGAACATCTCAATGACATGCAACCGCAGTGTATTCCGAAGACGTTCTACTGTACTGTTGTCCATTATAATCGTTCTGAGCTTGTCCACATCCACAACTGTCTGATAGAACGAGGCCACAATCTCATCGATGTGCTCCATCACTAGCGGTTGAATCGATCGAATAATCCGCAAGTCTTCTACGGTCAGATCGATCATCTTCAGCTGACCTCTCAGATTGGCATCGTCCAGCCCGACCAGACTCCCTCCAACGTCGCTCGCATCCAGCTTCCAATGCTGCTCTTGGTGGTGTTCTTCTTGAACTGTTGAGGTGTTGGAACGATTGAATAGAGAGGTGACCGCTCGGAAAGGTTTCTTGGGCAAGGTGAACACTCCTTATTGCATGATAGGTTTATGTAGAAAGCAGATAACAATACATTCGAATACTACAATATTCATGCTTATCTGACAATGAAGAAATCCCGGCCCTGGTAAGAAGGCCGGGATTGTGCTTACCGCATCCCTTGCAGTCGGACGAGCACCGAGCGCTTCTCCCCGATCACCTCGCGATACAGCTCCTCGGTATAGAACACTCGCTCCAAATCGTTCAGGAATGGATAATGATCGAAGTCGTCTACCAACACCAGCGCCCCTCGCTTCATCGCTCGGCACAACAGAGGATACGCAAGCGAGCGGCCATTGCCGTGCGGGCCATCTACGATCAGCACATCTACCGATTCCGCAGGCAAGCGAAGTTGATCGACCTCTCCGTAAAATGTATTGTGAATCGTGTACCAGTCATGCTGCGCCTTCGGAACGACCGATCCGAGCGAAGCCCATAGCTGCTCTGCGCCTAGCGGATCATGGAATAACAGCGCCCATTCCTCGTCTGTAATCTGCTTCAACGACTGCGGTACGACCCGGATCCGCTCTTCGTCCTTCACACGCTGCACCAATTTCTCCGCCCACTCCTCATGATGTTCCAGTGTCGTTACCTCAGCCTGGAGAACGTCCAGCTGCAGAAGTGCCCACCAGAAAATCGTCGACTGCCCGCCCCCCAGCTCCAGCAGACGAATTGGTCCTGACTGTGTATCCAGCCTGCGGCATAGCTGCATAAGCGACGTCCTACTGAGCGTCATTCCGTTGAACCCCCACCCTGCCTGCTCCGACAGCCTTAACCCCTTCTCAATATCTAACTCCCGTATCGAATTCACCCTCCTGCGCCATGTTGTGATTTATTCAAGACTATCTTCACTTTATGGCGGGTTCTAGACAATTATGACCACAAGAAAGCTTAACAAACTTTAACTAAACTGTAGATTCAGTCCCACAAATCTGATATGATTAAATTGTCTTATTTTGTCATTTTTTAGGAGGGCTTGTCACATTGAGTTATAACATTATGAGAAAAAGTCAGTTGGACACCAGAGAACTGCTGTTGCTGGATTCCGAAGTGAAAATTCAAAGCAAGAACATGGTAGTCGCTTACATCCTATGGTATTTCCTCGGAGTGGTAGGTGGTCATCGGTTCTATATGGGGAAGACAGGGACGGCAATCGTACAACTCATTCTCTCTATCACGGTTATTGGCTTGATCGTTACTTCCATCTGGTGGATTGTTGATGCATTCCTGGTGCATACGTGGGTCAAGGAACACAATGAATCGATAGAGAGCCGGATGATTGATCAGATTCTAGCCGCGAAGATCTCCGGAAACCAGGGTCGCTTCTAATATGCCGATCACGAAGAACGATCTAACCGTTAATGAACTTATGGTATTGAACTCGTCGTTGCGCAGTGCTGAGAAATCCCTTGCACTTGGCTATTTGATGCTAATCGGAGGTCATCTGGGCATCCATCGGTTTTACTTGAAGCGTCCAGGTACCGCGACCGTGCAATTAGTACTGTTCTTGATTGCTGTCGTGAGCTATTTCATGACTTACTTGATGCTAGGGGTAGCCCTTAACACTCCATTCATCATCTCCCTCGTCTTCCTGTGTCTGTCTGCCGCAGCATTGTTCATCTGGATTCTCGTCGATCTGTTCCTGCTGCCTCGGATGATCCGCGAATGGAACACCCGTGTCGAACAAGAGATTCTGGAGGAAATTATTCGGTACCGCCTGGACGATGCTGAACATTCCCGGTAAGCTCTTCGCATCATTCCAGTGCTTTGCAAGCTAGAACCTCTGCCCGAAGCGTCAGCGGTTCTATTTATATATACCGGATCGAATATGGCTGAAGAGGTAGCGAATTGAACAACAAACCGCTTGTCTGGAACCTGATCCTCATCTTTGCCCTGCTCGCAATCGTGAATATCATCGGGTCCTGGAATGAACACGATCATCCTAGAGCCCAACAAGGCGTTCTCGACCTCCGGGGCTGGAGCGAATATGGGCATGATGTCATTGGCTTAAACGGTGAATGGGCTTATTATCCGGGGGTCTTGTTGACGGGAGCGAACGATGCCGAGCAGGTGCCGAATACTAGGCTCTATTATGTCCCTGGCGAATTGCAGCACAGCCTCTCAACCTTCTTCCGGGGAACTGCCATCGGGTACGGAACTTACCGGCTTCAAGTCAAGCTCGACCGGGAGGCAGGCCTGCAAGCCTTTCACGTCCAGCTTATTCGTAACGCTCATCGATTGTATGTGAATGGCGAGCTCATAGGATCAAGCGGTGAGACCGCAGAGACCGCCGACCACTATCGGGGCGAAGTCAAGCCTTATGTGGCTTACAAGGATATTCAAAGCGATACGTTCGAGGTATTCGTCCAGGTTGCCAACTTCGATCACTCAACGAGCGGCGGCATGATTCAGGCTATCCAGCTGGGACCTCCGGATCTGGTGAATCAGGAACGACAGCTGACCGTTGCTATGGAGTTCGGTGTCATCGTCTTGTTCGGATTTTTCGCCTTGTTCTTCGGGGTTATTCACTTCCAGGACAAGTCCAATGGATGGATCTATTTGTCCGTATTCTTTTGCTGTACCATTGGGGTCATGATGCTGCAAGGCTCCCGGTTGATACTGAAGATTTGGCCGGGGCTCCCCTTGCAAGTGTTCATAACGAGCCATTGGATCTGCACGATCGGAATCATTGTAGGCATGTTCATGTTTGTATGCAGCCGATACGAGACTCGCTTTTATGCTCAAGTGAAGAACAGCTTGCTGATCAGCTCGGGTGTTATAGCGCTCTGTGTTCTGCTGCTTCCTCTTCCCATAAGCACCCGGTTACTGCCCGTTTGGGTTGTTGTTGTCTGCTGCGAATACTGCTATGTCCTCTTCGTCCTTATCCGTGGGCTGCAGCGCAGAGATCGGCAATCCGTCTATGAGTTCTGGGCGTTCTGTCTGTTCCTCGCTCTCGCTATTCTGAATTTAATGCGTTTGTTTGGACTCAGCGAGTCTGATACATGGTATTTCAGCCAGGTCATTGGGTTCAGTGTATCGATATCGATGCTGATCTTCCTGCAGTTCTTCCAGGTGTACCAGAACACCAAGACGCTATCGCTCGAATTGAAGCGGATGGATCAGTTCAACAATGAATATATGTCCGGGATTTCCGAGCAGATCCGAACTCCGTTGCATTCTATGATCAGCATTGCCAATGCTCGTCTGCATGCAGACGATGGCATGACTCCCGAGCAAACGCACGATTGGCGCCTCATTACCGCGGTAGGGTGGACGACAGGGAATATGGCCGCTGATCTGCACGACTTCTCCCGGATACGTGAACAGCAGATTAGGCTGCAACTGCGGCCTGTGCATGTATACGCCGTCCTGGATGAAGTCATCGAACGATTGGCCTATATGTCGTTGAACGGTGAAGTACGCCTAGTGAACGGCATAGATCCGACAACCCCTTCTATCCTGGCAGACGAACAACGACTGAATCAAATATTTACTAGTCTGCTGCGTTATGCTCTGCAAGTCACCAGAAGCGGAACGATTGTCGTCGAGGCCGCTCCTACCGAACAATCCGTTGAAGTACGCATTCATATGCAGGGCAGCGGTATGACGAAGGATGCCCGAGCTCGCTTGGCGCGTTCCTTGAACAATGATCCCTTCACACACCCTGTAATCCTTGCCAGTGGGGGGTTCGGCTTATATCTCGTGCATGCACTGGTGACCCTGCATAAGGGCCATGTGAATGTACGATCCGATTCATCTGGAGGAGTAACCGTTCTTCTAGCCTTTCCGGTCGCCCTCGATATACAAGTCGGGCCTATTCATCCAGTCTCGAAGCCGAGCGACCCTTACGAAGGGGATACGCGTTCCCTAGCCTTGACGCAGGAAAAAGGGCCCTATGTAGCGGACATTCTGCTTGTGGATGACGATGACCTCAATGTGAAGGTCATCTTGACCTTGCTTACCCTGGATCATTACCGTGTAACCGTTGTTCGCGATGGCCGGGAAGCGTTGCGGATGGCGCAGCAGATGCAGCATGTAGATCTAGTCATTGTCGATCGGACGTTGCCGGAGTTGTCCGGCCTGGACGTATGCCGACGTATCCGGGAGAAGTTCAGCCTGTACGAGCTTCCTATTCTGCTCCTGACCTCGGCCGGGTATCCGGACCATGCCATTGCTGCAAGCGAGGCGGGAGCGAATGATTTCCTGACGAAGCCAGTCGAAGCATCCGAGCTTCGGGTGCGCGTTCGTACCCTGCTGCAGATGAAGCGCTCCGTGACTGAACGCATTCGCATGGAGCTTGCTTTCTTGCAGGCGCAGATTAAGCCGCATTTCTTATTCAACACCCTGAACTCGATTGCAGCGCTTAGCAAGCGGCAGCCGGAGCAAATGACCGAGTTGCTCGTCGAATTCGGCCACTATTTGCAGGAGAGCTTTCGCTTCGATAATTCCGAGCCGCTCATTGCGTTCGAACGGGAATTGCGGCTCGTGAAGTCATTTCTGCACATTGAGAAGGTACGTTTCGAGGATTGGCTTACGTTCGATCTGGACATCTCGGTCGAGCAGTTCCAACTACCGCCGCTGACGATCCAGCCGCTGGTGGAGAATGCCGTGCGCCACGGTATTATGGCGAGAGCAGACGGTGGGCATGTCCAGCTTCGGGTGTGGCAAGAGGAGCGGCATATCTGGATTGCCGTCAAGGACAACGGCGTCGGGATGTCTGCGGAAACGCTGGCCCGTGTCCGATCTATCCAGTCATCGGGCGGGATCGGTATTCCGAATATCGAAGGGCGGTTGAACCAGCTGTTCGGACACGGGCTGACTATACGCAGCGAGCCCGGACAAGGAACTGAGATCCAATTCAAGCTGCCGATCGAGAAGGTGGGTTTCCATGAACGTTATACTGGTTGACGATGAACCTCTCGCTTTACAGCACCTTGCCGAAGAATTAAGCCGATTGGACTGGATCCGCATTGTCGGGCAATACCGGAATCCGGTACTTGCGCTGGAACATATGGACCGGGACTGTCCGCAGGCCGTATTCCTGGATATCGAAATGCCGGGGATGAACGGGATTGAACTCGCCGAGCGGATCGTACAGAAGTTCCCACAGACGATGATCGTATTCGCAACCGCGTACGTTGAGTACGCCGTCAAGGCATTCGAGCTTAGCGCCCATGACTACATCCTCAAGCCGATTCAAGTGGATCGTCTGCTCAAGACCACAACCCGATTGCTCAAGCGACTTCAACTTCAGACGGTCCCGGTGCAGGCCGGCGCCCCTTCCGTGCAAATCCGCATGTTCCGCTCCTTGCAGCTCGAACGGCTCGGTCAAGAGCCCCACGCCCCCCGCTGGAGAACCTTGAAGGGGTTGGAGCTATTCTCGTTATTGCTGCAGCATCGAGGCAATTCCGTCCGGAAGGAAACGCTCATTGAGCAGCTCTGGGCGGACATAGAGTGGAAGCGAGGGATCACCCTCCTGTACACGGCCATTTATCAAATTCGAAAAATGCTGCAGGAGGAACAGTTTGACATTCAAATCGTTAACTCCGAAGAGGGATACAGGCTAGACCTGAACGGCATTACGCTCGATGTGGAGAAATGGGAGCGACAACTGCTCGAAGCTCCTCCGATAACAGAGGCAACCGTTGAGCTTCACCAAGGAATCTCCCAAGTGTATGTCGGAGACTACCTGGGCGAATACCCCTATCTATGGGCCGAGCCCGAGAAGACGCGGTTGAGGTCCTTAATGCTCGTTCACGCCAAGCAGCTTGCCAGCTACTACGTGGACAACCGGCAAGAGGAGAAGGCGGCTTCGCATTATTCGCGAATCCAGTCCCTTCTCCCCCATGAAGAGCATCTATACTTCGAGCTTATGCGACTCTACGATAGAGTACAAGATCGATTCATGGTCGAGAAGCAGTATGAGCTTCTGGTCACCATGTTACAGCAAGAATTCGACGTTGAGCCGCAGCCGGTTGTTCAAGCCTGGTTCAAGGAATGGAAGAACAAAACCCGTCCGGAAGATCACAGATCACCGGACGGTCCTTAGTTGGATGAGTTCAGTTAGCGTGCGGGYGGGCAAGCAGATGGGTTCCKACGGCTGTTGAATTGGATTCCTTGGATTGTAGAGAGGCCAGGTTGGAATTCAATTCAAAGGTGGGCGCCGATGCTTCTCCACTCCATCTGCCTGCCCTCTCTTGTTCTTCTTTCGATTTAAGAGTTTCGTTTTCCAAATGGCATCTACTCATTCCGGAATACTGCAAAAGTGCAGGATTTTCTCCCCCCCTGTCCAAATTTAATAAATCCTGCAAATGTACAGGATTTTATCGACAAAATCTCGATTTCGCCCGAACCGCAGCTAAAATGCTGCACTATCGCAACAATATTGTACTTTCGGATGCAAACGGATCAAAAATCATGTATTTTTGCAGGATTCTTCAAACGAGATGCACAACAACAATCGCATTCTACATAGTAGTAATTACGACTGAACCCCATTGAGTTAACTCATTCGAGCTTTACTGCATCCTTCAAGGCAAGCAATTAAGGGGCAGCCTTCAGTCTTCCCCTCCACCCCAAAAACTTATAAATTCTAATATGCGAACAAATTGAAATGAGTCTGCTTGCTCCTTCCCCAGCTTCACTCCTTTGTGTGCCAGCACCTCGTTGTTAAATGCTTCGTGTTGACCAAGCATCAGCTTGGTCAACAGAGAATTCACAAGACCATCTGCCCCCGGACCTGTGATCCACTGTTGGATCAGGTTGATCAGGCTCTGCAGCGTAACCTTGACCGTGTACTCGGCAGATGCGCTGCTCACCTGACCCGCAGTGTCTTCCGCTTGGGCTATCACATTATGCTTACCCGGCAATTTCGGCTGATGATTATAGCCACTACGCCCATCAGGAAAAAACATTTAGCATAGACCCGTTTATCCAAATACCATGGGGTGGTGGTATACAAAGGTCAAGGCTGTCAAAGCCTTAAAAGCTCGCTCGTTCAAAATCATGCAACGGAATGGCTCTTGTCCCGTATAACTAATTGAGCGACCATCGGGCCACCAAGGAGGTTCCTATGAAACCGAAACAAATGATTATGATTGGCACTATGGCTGTCGCCATTACAGTCGGCGGCTCAATATGGAATAAAGAAGCCAGTGCCGAGACGTCTCTCCCCACGACTGAACCGACTTGCAGAGCCTGGGAATCGAGTGAAGCGGCTCACGCCGTGCAATCGACTGGCCCTGACGAGTTTCTTCATGTGCTTGGGGCGTCCTCGAACGAACATATTGTCGAAGCTTTATATAATGGCCAATCACTAGCTGACATAGCGACTGACAATCAACAGGACGTCCAGAAGATCATCCGTCTGCAGATAGCCGAAGTTACGGAACAGCTGGATCAGCGCCTCGCAGCGGGCAGTATATCCCGCGATGTGTACGAAGCTCATAAGCTGGAACTGCCTAGTATGATCTCGAAGAGCGTATACGGGGAATTAACGAATAAGTAGAGAGGCTGTCGACTGCAAAAACGGCCGTTACAAGTGAAAAAGGACCCCTCCTAAGCTCAGACATCTTGTTTGAACCTCCCTTTGATTGTATAAGGGATTCCATGGTATGGAGGTTCAAGCCAAAACTCGCCGGGGTCCTCTTTTTCACTTTCCACTCCTGTGTTCAAGATGAATTGACAGCCTCAAGTAGAGAAGCAAAGACAACCTGATCGGGTCTCCTGATCAGGTTGTTGCTTTTTACGCCATATAGCGGTGAATTATCGCTTGGAGGCGGCTCGATATAATCTACGCCCAAGTAGAACCCCAGTGATAGCAACAAGTGCAGCCATTGCCAACCACAACCACCCGCTCCATTGGCTGAAGCCAACGCCGCTACTGATGCGTTCTGTCGGTCCATAGGCAGGACCCAGTCGTTCGCTAGCTCCCCTTCCCGATATTCGAACAAATACTTATCCGGAGTCGTTTGGTACGCATAGATCAAGTATCGCGTCCCCTGCTCGAAGGTCGACAGCGTATCGTATACCAGACTGATTCGCTCCTCCTGAATGCCTTTCCACTTGGACACCACCTGCAGCTCCATGATACGTTTGGCTCTACCTGTGGAGGTTCGTTCTTCACGCAGCGCGATTACTTCGCCGGTGAATACAGCCTCATGTGTCTTCAGCGCTTCCTTAGGTTCCGGAATCGACATACAGCTGAGTGCAGAGCTAGGAGCCGGGAACAGGGTGAACATCCCGCACAGAAGACTGCATACAAGCACAACCTCAACCATAACCTTTAGTCCAACCCATCGAGTTATCATCCGCATCCCCCTCTCCCCCAAGCTAAATGGCACGAACTCCCTCTACTTTATGAGCTCGATCTTTTCGCGTCAACTGCGGGAGAGAAGTCGCACGTACAGGCCAAGGATCGAAATCTACTCCTATGTTTGACTAACTGTTTTGGGGACCAGAACTTTTCCGATTTCTTCTTCCTCGGCTTGCCCCGTACGTTTAATGAAGAAAGAAAGCAGCAGACCGACAATTCCGATTCCAATAATGACCAGATACGCATCATTAATACCTTGAATAGATGCCTCTACGATCAACTGCTCCTTTGATAAATTCCCCGAGCCACCTGCGGCGAGCATATCCTGAAGATGAGATTTGGTACTGGTCGTCATAACCGTGACAAGCAGAGATGTGCCTATCGCACCGGCGACCTGCTTGATTGTGTTGGAGATGGCTGTCCCATGCGCATTCAGTCTTGCTGGCAGTTGATTCAGTCCCGCCGTTGTAATTGGCATCAGAAACATCGCCATCCCGAAGCGTCGTCCTGTGGACATCAGAACTAAATACGTATAACTGGTGGAATCGGTCAGATTAACGAAGCCGATTGTGGTCACGATCGTAATTGCCATACCGATAATGGACAGCCACTTCGCTCCGAACCGATCGAACAACCTTCCTGTCACCGGCATCATGATTCCCATCAGAAGCGCGCCAGGGAGCATCAACATTCCGGACTCCATAGCTGTATATCCTCGTTCATTCTGCAAATACAGCGGAAGCAGCATCATATCTGCATACATGACCATGGTAACCGCAATGTTAATTACGGTTGTCAGAGAAAACGTGCCATATTTGAACACTCTGAGATCGAGAAGCGGGCTCTTGGAGACCAACTGTTTCCATGTAAACAAAATCAAAGAGACAACTCCTGCAACAATAGACAGAATCACTTCCGTGCTTGACCAACCTTTGCTTCCAGCACTGCTGAAGCCGTACAGAACGGCACCGAATCCGATGGTTGAGAGAATAACACCCACAATGTCAATTTTAGGATAGGATCGTTCAGCCACATTTTTCAGATAAATAAAGGCGACCGCAATAACGATTACGGCAATCGGAATCATACCATAAAACATCGTACGCCAGGAATAATGGTCCATGATATAACCGGCGAGTGTAGGCCCGATAGCAGGGGCAAAAATAATGGCGAACCCGACCATTCCCATAGCGGCTCCTCGCTTGTTAGGAGGGAATACGGTCAGAATGACATTCATTAGCAGCGGCATGATAATACCAGCACCAGCTGCTTGAATCAGGCGGCCAGCCAACAAAGATTCGAAGTTAGGCGCTACGGCCGAGACAATGGTTCCTACGAGGAAAATAACCATGGAAGTCTGAAAAAGCTCACGGGTCGTAAACCGCTGCATTAGGAATGCGGTGATCGGAATAAGTACCCCGTTAACAAGCATATAGCCGGTTGTCAGCCATTGAGCCGTAGACGCTGCAATATCAAAGTCGATCATCAGCTCAGGCAGCGCCACGCTCATAATCGTCTGATTCAAAACGGCGATGAAGGCCCCCAGAATCATGACAAACAACAGAGGGCCTTTCTTAATGGAACTGCTGTCAAAGGTTGAACTTTTACTCATCGTACTCAGATCCCCTCAAATTTATCACAAAGCTAATAAACATTTTGTTGTATAATAAACTTTATGTAAAAAAGATTATAACCATCGCTTTTATATCGCACAAGCAACAGCTTTTAGGGATTTGTTTATTAGTTTACAGATGAAGAGGATCTGTCGTCTATTCACAACATCATTTACAAAGCAGGATGAAATTGTAGTACAGAGCATTAATGGGGGGAGGGAATGAGGGCCAATGTCAACAACATCATCACGTACGGATCCACGTGTACTGCGCACCCGCCAATTGATTCGAGATGCATTTATCGATTTACTTCAGGAGATTGAACTTGAGAAAATAACTGTGAATCGTATTGCGGAACGAGCCACCATCAATCGTGTCACCTTCTATCTTCATTACCGCGATATTCCGGATATGCTGGATAGGATGGCGGATGACATGATTAATGAATTTCATGTTATCTTGGAGGAAGTTCCGAATCAGTCCCGTGTTGACATTGATTGGTCCATACTGGTCAGAATGCTTGAGCATATCGCGGAACATTCGAAATTTTACAAGGTGCTGCTCGCTTCCAAACGTATACCAGTATTTACCGATCGCCTTACGAAGCTGATAGCTGATGTCATCACCAGCATAGCCGAGAAGCGAGACGCTTCCCTATCTGAGTCGGCTGTGAGCCTTCCGAAAGATATTGCAATCTGGTACGGCTCCTCGGCCTTCATCGGTACAATTGTGTGCTGGCTTCGCAACGATATGCCCTACACGCCGCATTTTCTCGCCAAGCAGCTTTCTCTACTATTCCGTTTACATCAAAATACGACCCGATCATAGATCCGACCGGAATGAATTTACCAAAAATAGAGGCGGATGCTTGTGCATGCGCCTCTCATAGAGCAGCGGACTTATTTCTTAACCGGGAAGAAATGCAGGAGAAGACGGAGCATCGGCGGTACCGCGAAGAAGATAAATAATAGCCGGAATAGCTGGTACCCCGCTACGGTGGAGAGATCTGCATTGATGACATGCGCGATAATGCCCATCTGGTCCATGCCTCCCGGCGCCATGCTAAGCAAGCTGGTGGACATCGTCATAGGATAGATTTGAATCAACAACAGGCTGAGACCCCATGCGCCGAGAATGAGCAGGAAGCCGCTGCCCACCGCGAGTGTAATCGTACGGAGCTTGCGGGGTAGTTGATCCGGCTTGAGCAACAACCCGACGAAGGTGCCAATCATCAATTGCGCCGCGCTAAGGAGCGAAGCGGGAAGCTCCGGTCCGTGCATGCCGCACAGCTGCAAGACCGCTGCCCCGATCGCTGGACCGAGCAGATAGGGGGTCGGGAGCTTAACTCGGCTCCCGACAAGCGCACACCCGGTGCAAACGACCGCGAATGCGATCCCGTTCGGGAACAACCCCGGCAGCCCGATCGCCACTTTATGCAAATCCCCAGGAAGTGCAGCTGTCCCCTCGCTGCTAAGCCCAAGCAAAGGGCTGTAGATCAGCAACGGGACGAGGATGACGATCATCATTACCCGAATGACCTGAATAACCGTCACGACCGTTATATTGATGCCCTTGGTTTCCTCGGCCAGTGCAATCATCTGAGTCAGCCCTCCCGGGATGCTCCCCATCAGGACCGTCATGTACCCATTGCCTGAGAGCTTGGCGACGACATAGGCGATGCCTGCACACATTAGCAAAAGCAGCATCGTCATCATCAGCATCACCGGCAGTTGCTTTCCCATTTCCCTTAAGGCCGCGGCAGTCATCGAGATGCCGATCGTATACCCGACGATAATTAATCCTGTGTTCCGGACTGGATTTGGCCAGCTATAGCTTCCTTTCCACAGGTTAGAGCCAATTAGAATTGCCAGCATCGGCCCCAGCAGCCATGGCACCGGAATGTGTAACCATGCGAATATGAATCCGCCGATCATCGCGGTCAGCAAGGTGATCAAGAAACGGAATACAGGCAAGCGGTTCAATCGACGCCATTCCATACTCATCAAGCTCTAGCCGTCTGCGCTAGCATCTTCGCCTGTCTCCACTTGCCATACTTGTAATACCACACATTGAACAAGACGGCAATCATGAAGCTGATCGGGAAGCTCCACCAGATGCTATCGAATCCGTAATAGTGACCGAGTATATAGGCCATCGGAATACGAACAATAAGCAACGCTAAGAATGTAACCGCAAGCGGGAATAGAACCGCTCCCGAAGACCGGACGACCCCTGCCACGACATTGAAGATCCCGAACAGGATGAACGACCATAAGGTCACATTATTAATATGAATGCCGATCTCTATCGCTCGGCCCCCCTCTGGAAGGAACAGCCCAAGCGCCTGCCGATTGAACAGATGTATCACAGCGACCACGGCCCCGGTCAACACCACATTGAACATAACGCCCATCCACGTAATGCGGTTGACCCGGTTCCAATTGCCCGCTCCAATGTTCTGAGCCGCCATCGAGGTTACCGCCCCGCCAATTGCCATGGCCGGCATTTGCACATAGCTGGAGATTTGATTCGCCACGCCGAACGCCGCCGATGATTCCGATCCATACGAGTTGACCAGATGAATGAGGAATATGTTGCTGAGCGATACTACGATCATATTCAGCCCCATCGGGAGCCCCTTCTGGATCAACGCCCGAATAATCGTCCAGTTGAGCGTCAGCATATGAACGTCGGTTCGGGTGATGCGCAGGAAATATTTTTTCCGATACAAATACAGAATCAACATGACGAAACTGATGAGCTGTGCGATGAACGTCGCTACTGCAGATCCCGCGATTCCCATCTTCGGCAGCCCAATCATCCCTTCAATCAGCAACGGATTCAGGACGACATCAAGCGCAGCGGACAAAAGCAGGAAGTAGAATGGCGTCTTGGCGTCGCCCGAACCCCGCAACACCGCCATAACCAAGTTGAAGCCGAACATGAACGGCACGCCGATGAATAATATTCTCGTATACGTGATCGCGAATTCTAATGAATCCGCAGGCGTGTTCATCCATCTGAGAATATGCGAAGAGAACAGAACGCCGATCAAGGCCACAAGGAGGGAGAGTACAAGGAAAAACACCGTACTCGTGCCGACTACTTTCTTAGCCTCGTCTACGCGCTTCGCGCCCAGATTCTGACCGATGAGAATGACCGCCGCCATGGCGATCCCGAATATGGCGCTGATCAGCAGGAACATGAGGATATTCGCATTTGATGTCGCTGCCAACGCCTGCTCGCCCAAGTATTTGCCGATCCAGATCGTGTTGATCGAACCATTCAAGGACTGCAGCACGTTGCCGAACAAGATAGGCAGCGAGAATAGAAATAATGTTTTGCCGATCGGCCCTTCCGTTAAAGAAGGCTTCCCGGTCTTAGAGTTAGATGAATTCATACGTGATCTCCTGTTTATCTGATTGGCTTGTACGTAGAGCGTACCCGATCCTGCTCATTTGCTCTTCCGTCAGCACAAGCTTGCCTGCTGCTGCATTCGCTTCCAGTTGGGCAATATTAGACGAAGAAGGAATGACCGGACCCATGCCCGGAAGCGTCAGCATATAAGCAAGCGCCAATTGGCTGACCGGCAGTTCCCACTCAACCGCCAGTTCCGCCAGTCTATGCAGCTTGTCCGCAACCGAAGCATCCAGTGGGGTATGGAGCGCGCCTTCATCGAACAATCGGTCACCTGGCCCTGCTCCCTCCCGCTTCAGATAACGGTCCGACAACAGCCCTCTGGCAAGCGGGCTCCAGGCAATGTAGGAGATGTGCCGCTCTGCCGCATAAGCCAGTACTCCTTGCTGCGCAGAGGACTCCCCGTGGAGAAGATCATATTGGTTCTGCACAGCTGCGATTCGAGTGCGAGTGGATGCCCCGACTTGCTGGAACGCCCTGTAGCTCTCCAACTGCTGCACAGAGAAATTCGATACGGCGAAATAACGGACAAGCCGTTGCCGGACCAAATCTTCAATCGCCTCCAGGCTTTCCTCGATCGGGGTAAGCGGATCATATTGATGAAAGTATAACAAGTCCACATACTCCAGCTGCATACGCTGGAGACTGGCATAGACCGAGTCCAGGATGTTGCTGCGAGACAAGCCGCTATGATTCGGCGTCGATCCATCCATGCCACCGAATAGCTTGGTGGCGACAATAATGTTGCGTCTTTGGTCAGGGTTACGCTTCATCCACGTTCCAATCACACGCTCTGAATTACCCGACCCGTTATTATACCGATTCGCGGTGTCCCAGAACGTGACGCCCAACTCAACCGCCCGATCGAATAGTTGTTCAGCTGTCTTACCGTCAATTCGTGCCCCATCCCCGGTCTCAGGGTACCCCATCTTCCACGTTCCTAAACCCACATTGGATACGCGAAGTCCTGAAGCGCCTAGTGCCCGGTACGGCATGCCGTTAAACCCATCCGTAACTCGAAATGGCGTATTGTACATGTTCGGATTCGGTGTAAGATAGTCCATCTTGATCCCTCCCTATGACAATCTCTTTAAATCATACGAGTTATAGGCCGATCGAGCAAGTGAACAAGTCCCGGCTATGCCCAAGGATAAACGCCTAACGGCGTCCTTTGACGCCGTGCGTTTACCGAGACGATGAACAATCAGCGAAGTTAATCATTCTGAATCGTGGACAAGAACAAGAGGGATACCACATCGGTATCCCTCCTGTCTCGGCCTCATCGATACGATCAGCCAGCCGTTAGAGAG
Organism: Paenibacillus sp. P4_E11; assembly: GCF_056401635.1. NCBI lineage: Bacteria > Bacillati > Bacillota > Bacilli > Caryophanales > Paenibacillaceae > Paenibacillus > Paenibacillus sp. P4_E11. The sequence continues at coordinate 79,549 of NZ_JBFUIX010000006.1, forward strand.
CAATGCCCGCTCAAGCATGCCGGACATACGCCATGCATCTCAGCCTGATTGATCACAAACCCGGTGGCCTTCCTAATGTGCTCTTTCAGTGCCGCTTGTTCCGATAACTGTACATCGACCAGTACGCCGCAGCTCGTACAGATGACGTGATAATGTTCATTAGTAGCCGCCTCATAGCGCCGACAAGAATCTCCTACGGTAAATTCGTTGATCAGCCCCAGCTTCTTGAACACCCTCAGATTGTTATATACTGTAGCCACGCTCAAATGACGATACTTCACAACGAGGGATGTGTATATCTCTTCCACAGTCGGATGGCTGTTTGTGCCATAGACGTATTCCAGTACTGCTAGTCGTTGGGGGGTCAACCGAATGTTTTGATGGTCAAGCTTGTCGAGAGCTGTGTTCAAATCAGTTCGGTCCATTTCGGAGCACCTCCTTCTCGTTGGGGATGAATACTTAACCTTTTCTATGCTGCATATATTCGATGTGTTCTGGTGTGAAATAAATTAAAATTATTATTATATAGTATTAATTTTAATATAATTTGTCAGGAGCGTCAATGTATTTTTACTCCTCGTGCTCCTTCAGTACAATCGTAACTGGCACCGCTCGTGAGGTTCCCCCTCAGCTTCCGCGTTGTCTGCCGACTTGTATACACGCATGGATAAACGCCTAACAGCGTCCTTTGACGCCATGCGTTTGCCGAGACGATAAACAATCAGCGAAGCTATACTTTCTGGCGTAAAGAAAGAACCCCACAAAGTGATGTGGGGCCTTCGATTAGAATATAGAGCAGCTTACACTGCTTGTACTTCATTCTATAAACATCTATTGCTGCGACAAACTACAAGCACTCTCTCACCCGGACGAAGACTCAGGATCCTTTGGTTGTTGCCTTGGCTGCGGTTACCTTGGCTGCGATTGCCTTGACTCCGGTTGCCTTGGCTGCGATTACCTTGACTTCGGTTGCCTTGACTGCGGTTGCCTTGGCTGCGATTGCATTGGCTGCGGTTGCCTTGGTTTTGATTCCCAAGCATGTTCCAACAACGACTAAACATACGTTCAACCTCCTCTCACACTAGTAATCTATCTTATGCGCGTGAGAGTACAATGCTTGGACTTCTGACATGCTAGATTCAAAATAACCGGATGCCCCGATCTTCCAAGAATCGCAAGGCCTGCACCAACGTTTCGGAAGTGATCCCGAACGTGGTTCGTATCATCTCCATCCATTCATTTCGATCCGTATATTCGTGCGCTTCCGTCCCATGGGAAGTTTTGACCAACAGCTTGCGGTTCACCACGGAATAGGCTGCCTCCTCATGGAACCGTGTGACAACAATACGACGCATGAACGGGTTCTCCTCCTTGTCTCTCAAGCTCCGTCTCGCCGTACGTACCTCCAAATCAGAACCGGTAGCGTTAGAATCAACGTTGATGGTGGTTGTTGCACCTTCCAGGTAAGAAGATATTGTACATTAAGATGCCTATCTGTGTTCTATCGCATTACTTTAATAAGGGCACCGAGTTCCTCATGTCCGTAGCCAGCATCCAAAGCCTTCTTGAAAAGCCCTTGGGCAAATACCGGAAATGCATTGTTAATGCCAGCTTCACGAGCTTGTTCCATGAGGAGCTCCACTGTCGTCATACACATATTTACAGAACTCTGTGGATTATCGTATGTTTCTGTTTGAATCACTTCACTCTCATACTTGATGACATCACCGACAACCTGCGAGACATGAGCGATCATGGACCCGAAAGCATCCACGCGAAGGCCATCCGATTCAAGGATACGTGCCGCATGAAAAAAGCCGAGGTACGAACCAAATAAGTATGAAAGAAACGCTAATTCTGTCGAAGATGCTGCGCTAACCTGCTTACCAAGATAAGGCACATTTCCGGCCAGGCATTTAAGAAACGGCTCACTCTGTTGAAAAGCGGTTATGGAGCCTGATGTGAAGATTGTAGCGTCCGGTTTGCCCAAGCTGCATTTCCTGTGCTTTTTTTCCAAACTATTCGGTATACTGTGGAGGTACATATTCTAATGATGAGGTGAAGCCATGCTCGCTGCTATATTCGTCGCACTTGTCGCCGTAGAACACCTGTATATTCTAGTTCTGGAAATGTTCCTGTGGACGACGCCCCGTGGACTGAAGACGTTCGGCCAGACCAAGGAGTTAGCTGAGGCTACCAAGCCGCTCGCCGCGAACCAAGGGCTGTACAACGGCTTCCTGGCGGCTGGTCTGATCTGGGGCCTGTTGCATCCGGATGCTGGTGTAGGTAAGCAAATTGAACTGTTCTTCTTGATCTGCGTCCTTATAGCGGCCCTATTCGGCGGGACTACGGCCAAGCGGTCTATCCTGTGGGTTCAAGGCTTGCCCGCGCTGATCGCACTATTGCTTGTCCTGTTCGTGTAGATCATGTTGCTGCATCGTCAGTCGAATTAACAGACGATGTATATCCAAGCGGCAACGTCACGGTGACTTGTGTCCCTTTATTCAGCTTGCTCGCGACTTGGATCGAACCATGGTGCATCTCGACAACTTTATGAATAATGGACAGCCCTAACCCGCTGCCTCCCGTCGTTCGGGTGCGCGACTTGTCTGCCTTATAGAAACGTTCGAATATATGCTGTAGATCGTCTTCCGATATTCCGATCCCCGTGTCGATGACCTGTACGACGACCTGAGCATCGTGCTGCTCCAAGCGTACCGTAATAGAGCCACCCTCTGTCGTAAATTTGATCGCATTGTGAAGGAGGTTCACCCACACCTGACTCAGCAAGTCCTGATCCGCTTCGATGATGGCGGGGGCCACATCCACGAGGATCTCTAGCTCCTTCTCCAGCCATTGCGGCTCGCAGGCTACAATTACAGATTGCAGTTGCTTGTCGAGGCGAAACGATTGTGGACGGAAGGGATGTTTGTCTGAATCTAGAGAAGCCAGCCGCAGCATGTTCTCGCTCAGATTGGATAGGCGGATGCTCTCTTGTTCGATAATGTCCAGATAATGTGCACGCTGCTCCCGGTCTAGTTCGTCGTTCTTCAGAATTCTCGCGAATCCGCCTATCGAAGTAAGCGGGGACTGGATCTCATGAGACACGTTGGATATGAATTCCTGCCGCATGTTCTCCAGCTTCTCCAAGTCAGCCGCCATGTCGTTGATGCTCTTGGCTAGTTCGAGGAAGGGTTCGTCGTTCATTAAATTAGGGATCGTGATTTGAATGCGATAATCCCCCTGGGATATACGCTTCAGCGCATCGAGCATCGACTGGAAGAACGCCACTTGTTTTTTTCGCATGAAGGGCGAAACGACGCTTATGCCCCCTCCGAACAACAGGAACCCTAGCACCGAATTCATGATTTGTTGAACCCATGCATTCGGATGCCAATCCAGCTGGCTGAATCCCCATCTCGTGAGATAGAAAGCTATCGACCAGCACCCCATCAGCAGCAAGACGACCAGAATAAGAAAGACTAGTATTTTCAGTCCAGCGGACAGTTGCTTACGGTTGTCTCGCTTCATTCCTTCACCTCAACCTCAAGACGGTAACCTAATCCTCTTACGGTGCGGATGCGGAAAGCATGCTGATCTTCCGGGAACCGTTCCCGCAGCCGCCTGATATGCACATCAATGGTGCGTTCGTCGCCTTCGTAGTCGTATCCCCACACTTGTTCGATAATCTGATCACGCAGCAGCGTCTTGCCCGGATAGCTGGCTAGCAGGAACAACAGCTCGAATTCCTTCAGCGGCAGCACAAGCGTCTGACGCCCTACCTTACATTCGTACGTCTTGCGGTCGAGCATCACATCGCCGAATTGAATTTGTTGCGAAGCCATGATCCGGTACCGCTTGAGCAAAGCTTTCACACGGACGATAAGCTCTGGAGCCACGAATGGCTTCACCAAATAATCATCGGTGCCTACCTCGAAGCCTTTGACCTTCTGCGCCGTCTCGCCCTTAGCCGTTAGCATGAGTAGAGGCAGATCGTACTGCTCACGAAGCTCGCGGCACAGCTCCCAGCCGTCCATGCCAGGCATCATAATATCCAAGATGACCAGATCCGCCCTTACCGTTGCCATCGTGCTCAGTGCCTCCAGGCCGTTCGCCGCCTCTGTCACTTGGAAGCCTTCCCGCAGCAGCACGTGACGGATCAATTCCCGGATGTTCGGGTCGTCGTCGACGATCAAGATTCGGGCCATAACGATCCCCGCTTTCCGATTCTTTCTATTGACTTCTATATTATCCATTTTATCGGTTTCGTTCGGCCTTCGTAAACATTATCGTCCCGATCACCGTAAAGACTAGGAAGAATCCAGCCATGACTAGTAGATCGAGTGTCGGATTGTACAAGACGATCTGGTCATACATGGGTTGGCCGGAGTAGAATACCGCGCGCGCCAGATCAATGCAATATGTCATCGGCATGATGTGCGCAAGAAAACCGAGGATGCCGGTAGAATGCTGGATTGGAATGATAGCCCCTGCCAGAAACATTTGCGGCATAATAAGGAGCATCGAGCCTACGTCCGCCGCCTTGCTGTCTTGCACGAAACCGATGAAGAAAATCCCGAGCGCACCCCCGACCAGGCAGAACAAGGGCGTAATAAGAAACAGCCATACGATGTGCATGCCATTGAGCGGAATTTGCATAATCAACGCCACGAGCAGGATGCCTACAAGCCCAACGAGGCTGGAGAAACTGGAGCCAATCATTTTGCCAACAATGATCGAATACCGGGATATGGGCGAGACATAGAACTCCTGCGTCAAATTGTTGTCCCGCTCCTCGATCAAGGAACTCATACCGGTAATCGTTCCCGTGAACATACTGTTGACGATCATGCCAATCATAACGAACTGCAAATAGTTGAAGCCGATGTTACCAGCCAAGTTCTGCGACAGACTGCCTCCCATAATACCGATGAATATAATCGGGAATATAAGGCTCACCAGAATCAACACGGGGCTTTTCAAACCTCTCACGATATCCCGTGCCGCAATAGCCAGCACCGCGTTACCTTCTCTAATCACACTGGAACTCGTAGCACTCATTGCACGGTTCCCCCTCTCTCCACTAGATTCAAGTAAGCTTCTTCCAACGAAGGTTGATGCACATCCAGTCGCGTCAGTGGAATCGTCAGTCGGGATAGCAACTGCTGCGGCGTCTGCTCGCGATACGTTACTTTTACATAGTGGTCCTCTTCCTCATAGGGCGCCTCCAGCGTCGTTAACTGGTGCTTCAATTCCGATCGGTTGTCGGCGTCCAGCAGCATGAATCGCTCCCCCAGCAGCCGTGTCTTGATCTGATCCGGTGTACCGAGCATGGCAATCTTCCCATGATGGATCATGCATACCCGATCCGCCCCTTCCGCTTCCTCCAGATAGTGTGTCGTCAAGAAGATCGTGATGTTCTCTTCCACACGCACCTTCTGCAAATACGCCCACAGCGAGCGGCGAGCCGAAGCGTCCAGCCCTTGCGTAGGTTCATCGAGGAACAGAATCTTCGGATTGTGCATCAGGCTGCGAATGATTTCCAGCTTGCGCTTCATCCCGCCAGAGAGTGTCTTCACCCGCTTGAATAAGTGCTCGCGAATACCCACGACTTCAGCTAGCTCCTTAATCCGATTCTTGTAAGCCGCTGGCATCATGCGATACATCGGGCGATAGCCATATAAGCCGTATATGCTCACATGCAGGCGAATGTTCTCTTCGGCAGTCAGTTCTTGATCCAGACTCGGGTTCTGGAAAATAATTCCGACGTTGCGCCGCACCAGCTTCGCCTCTTGCTCCAAGTCATACCCTGCGATGCGAATCGATCCGCTCGTCTTGGACAAAGTCGTCGTCAGAATGGAGATCGTCGTCGTTTTGCCTGCTCCGTTCGGTCCCAGTAATGCGAAAAACTCTCCAGGGTGCACATCGAAGCTAATATCATCTACGGCCGGGCGCTTCGCTTTCTTGTAGTGCTTATATAAGTGATTGACCTTTATGATCGGTTCCATATTCGTTCGGCCTCCTGTTTGTTGGGGTTTGCTGCTTCCACAGGATACGGCTCTTGTGTGAACTGAATATGAACGCAATTGGCGAAAGAACCTCGGAGTGAAATTAAGTATATGGTGTTGAGAAAAAGGGTGCATGTTATTTCAATAGTTCAGCCCTTATGATGAAACTAAAGATATACAATCCTCATTATAGGGAGAGATGTACGATGCGGAATGAAGTTGTGCAAGCAGACATTACGGTAGTAGGCGGTGGGTTAGCCGGCGTGTGTGCGGCTATTGCAGCAGCCCGGCTAGGACAGACGGTGTCGCTGATCAATAATCGCCCGGTATTGGGCGGCAATTCAAGCAGTGAAGTGCGCGTGTGGGTATGCGGGGCGACTGGTCACGGGATTCACCGATACGCGCGTGAAACCGGGATCATGGGCGAGCTGTTCATTGAGAACCAGTACCGCAATATAGACGGCAACCCGTATTTCTGGGATATGGTTGTGCATGAAGCGGTACGTGCGGAGCCGAATCTTACCCTGTTCCTGAACACGGACGTGCACGAAGTGGAGGCTGATGGTGATGAGCACGACCGGACGATCCGCTCGGTTACGGGCTGGATGATGGCTTCCGAACGGCGAATCCGCTTCGAGAGTCCGGTATACTTGGACTGCACGGGTGATGGGCTTGTCGGATTCCTCGCCGGGGCGAAGCATCGTATCGGTCGGGAAGCCCAAGAAGATTATAATGAAGAATGGGCACCATTGGTGGCTGACAACATTACGCTTGGGAGCACCTTGCTGTTCTACACCAAGGATGTGGGGCACCCTGTTCGCTATACGCCGCCCAGCTTCGCCAAGGACATTACACAGACAACCATTCCCGAACGGCGCATCATTCGCAGCGGAGACAATGGGTGTGCTTACTGGTGGATTGAATGGGGTGGCGAACACGACACGGTACACGACAACGAGCGTATTCGTGATGAACTATGGTCTGTTATATATGGCATCTGGGACTATATCAAGAACTCCGGTAAGTTCGACGCGGCGAACATGACGCTTGAGTGGGTCGGCTCGATTCCTGGCAAGCGTGAATACCGACGCTTCATTGGCGATTACGTGTTGAACCAGAACGATATTTTGAAGCAAGAGCCGTTCGAGGACCGCGTCGCCTTCGGGGGCTGGTCGATCGACTTGCATCCGCCGCAAGGCGTCTATTCGACCGAAGCCGGCTCCAAGCATCTGCACATGGACGGCAACTACCACATTCCGTTCCGGTCGCTCTACTCGGTGAACGTGAACAACATGCTGATGGCTGGCCGCGACATCAGCGCTACGCACGTCGCCTTCGGCACGACGCGTGTCATGGCGACTTGCGCCGTCATCGGCGAAGCCGCCGGCACGGGCGCGGCGCTGTGCGCCCGCAAGGGCGTCACTCCGCGCACCCTGTACGCGGAGCATCTGCAAGAGCTGCAGCAGACGATGCTGCGGCAGGATGCCTCGATCATCGGGCTGCGGGGCGAGGATACGCTTGACCTGGCCCGCAGCGCGCAAGTTAGTGCGTCGTCGACGCTCGCGCAGCTCGCGGTCGAGCAGACCGCCGCGACGGTCGCGCTCGAGAGCGACATCGGGCTGCTCGTGCCGGTCGATCCGGCGCTCGACGGGCTCGAGCTGCTCGTCGATGCTAGCGCCGACACCGTGCTGACCGTCGAGCTGTGGAGCACCGGACGGCTGGAGAACTACGTGCCGCACACGCTGGTCCGCTCAGCCCTTGCTTCCGTCGCGCGCGGCGGGCTGCGGTGGGTGAAGCTCGACCTCTCCTGGGCACCGGATGCGCCGCAGAATGCGTTCCTGATCGTGAAGGCGAACGATGCGCTCGCCCTGCATTTGAGCGATACGCCGCGCAGCGGCTGCCTCGCGTTCTGGAAAGGCGCGAAGCCGCTCGTGTCGGCTTCGCTCGAGGAGCACCAGCCGGAGCAGCCGGTGGCGCAGTGGAACATGCGCCGCTTCGTGCGGCAGACGCCTTGCTTGCGCCTGACAGCGCCGACCGCGGCCTTCGCGCCGGATAAGGCGACCGACGGCTACCTCCGCCCATACGGCGGACCGCACCTGTGGTCGTCCGAGGCCGTCGCAGCAGGGCGCGAGGAATGGCTGGAGCTGCGTTGGGAGCAGCCGGTAACAGTCGGTTCCATTCACGTGACCTTCAACGATGATGTGAACGAGGACTTAATCAACCTGCACCATCATACGACGCCGTTCGAAGCCATTCCCAACCTGGTGAAGGACTACCGGATTGAAGCTTATGTATCGGACAACGGCTGGCAGACGGTCGCGGAGCTGCGCGACAACCATAAGCGCAAGCGCGTCCATTTGCTCGCCTCCTCTGTGACGACGGATCGCCTCCGCGTCGTCGTGGAAGCGACCAACGGCGAGGCGTATGCTGAGATCATCGAGATACGCGCCTACGCTTAGTGCGCTGCCAGCGAAGCGCACGACGTTGCACCTGACGTTGAACACTACCACCATTTATAACGGGACGACATGTATCATTCGAGTATGTTTGCCACATTTGTGCATTTAACGGGTACCTTTCACCCATGCATGATCGGCTCCTCCTTCATAAATTACATTATCTTGATCAAAAGGAGGAGAACATATGGGATTTGTAGGTGGCGTTGGATCATCTTGTGGAGGAATAGGTGGCGTCGGATTTTCTTGTGGAGGATTTTCTAGCATCGGGATCATTCTTGTGCTCTTTATTCTGTTAGTCATTATTTTGCGCGGTGTATTCATCTAATGCAATTCTGATAAGTACTCCTTTTACAATGGGTCGGTTCTCTGAACCGACCGTTTTATTTTGTTTTTTGGACTAGGTCGTAAACTTCATCCCAAGTCATCGCGTCCTTCAGGATATTTTTCCATGCACCACGTTCACAGGCTTACCTTCTATAAATTGAACCAGATTATTTACTGCCGTATCCAGCAAGCGCCCTCTGGCTTCTTTGGTTGCCCAAGCCATATGCGGCGTAATGATGCAATAACTGAAGATCTACCCAATGGCCTCTAAGGCAATGAAGCGAACGCTCCTCGCCAGGATGCAAGCAAAGACCGGGGGGCTGGACATTATGGTTCTCTCATCCCCATATCCCTTTATTGGGCTTTGCATGTTCAGTATATAAAAGGAATCCCTGAGACACGTAACAGAATCATCAGGGGTTCATAACACGATTTTCACATATTTGAATGCGCTTCCAGCGTCCGGTCGTTATCGTGCAACTTAGGCCTAGCGCAACACTTCGCTAAGCCCCTTCACCCGGACGGAATTGGGCTCGAAGATCCCTCTGTCCATCTTGAAATTCATTTCCAGCGTCCTGTAGCGGAGCGAGAACGCCACCCGTGGAACTTGCTTGATCTTCGTTCGAGGGATACAATCGCGATATAGGAATTTTTCGAATAACGGAGGGGGATGACCATGAAATACAGAAGATTGGGCAAGACAGGCTTGCGCGTTTCCGTGGTCGGGATTGGCACTTGGCAATTCGGTGGCGAATGGGGTCGAACTTATGTGCAGAGTGAGGCAGATGCCATTCTGGATAAGGCGAACGAGCTGGGTGTGAATCTGATCGATACCGCGGAGTGCTACGGCGACCATACGTCGGAGCGGTTTATTGGTGATTATCTCGCTCGCCATCGGCGCGGAGACTGGATCGTGGCCACGAAGTTCGGGCATCACTTCAACCATAATTTCGATCGGACCGACCGTTGGTCACCGGATGAAGTGCTGCTGCAGCTGGATGCCTCCCTTCGCTCGCTTCAGACCGAGTACATCGACTTGTATCAATTTCATTCCGGAGCCGATGAGCGATTCGACAATGACAAGCTGTGGACGATGCTCGATAAGCAAGTAATCGCCGGCAAAATCCGTCACCTCGGCATCTCCATCGGCAGTAATGCCAACGTGCACCAGACATCAAGGGCCACTGAATTCGGCGCGAGCGCAATTCAAGTCGTCTACAATCGTCTGGACAGCGTCCCTGAGGCGGAAGTGTTCCCTTCCTGCATCGAGCAGGACCTCGGTGTCCTGGCACGAGTGCCGCTCGCGAGCGGTTACCTGAGCGGTAAGTACAAGCCGGGCGCCGCGTTCGCAGGTGACGATGTGCGCCACCGACATGACGCGCTGAAGCGCGAGCAGCTGCTGCGCCAGGTAGAAGAGATCCGCGCGAACGAAGTGCCTGCGGATGTCGAGATGGCGAGCTGGGCGCTCGCCTGGTGTTTGGCGCATCCTGCCGTCACGACGGTCATCCCGGGCTGCAAGGACCCAGGGCAAGTCGCGTCCAATGCGGCTGCGGTTAAGCTAGTAGCGGATGCTCATCCGCAGGCATGGGTGGATTGAGCTTAGCACAACTGGACTAGCAGGAGGACGGGCCATGAACCCACATTTCGATAGTATCCTTGTTGGCGCCGGCATTATGGGCGGGGCGGCTGGCTTCGAGCTTGTGCGGGCTGGACAATCTGTCCTGATGATCGACGCCTACGACCCGCCGCACGAACACGGCAGTCATCACGGCGACACCCGCATATTCCGGCACGCTTACAGCGCGGATCCCGTCTACGTCCGACTGGCGCTCCTGGCCGACGCGGGCTGGCGCGAGCTGGAGTCGCTGTCCGGTGTTCCCCTGTTACAGCGGATCGGTGTACTGAATATGTACCCGATCGACTCCACCTCGTATCGAGGCAAGTTAGCCTACGCGGAGCGATTCGGGCTGAATGTGGCTGCCATGGATACAGACGAGATTCGCCGGACTTGGCCCGGGATTCGCTTGCCCGACCATTACGGCGGCCTGTTCGAGCCTGATGGCGGCGTACTCGCGAGCGAAGCTTGCGTCCACGCGTATCGCAGGCTGGCCGAGCAATGCGGCGCGACCGTCGTGACGAACGCTCCTGTGAGTCGGATCGAGCTCGCTTCTGACCGCGTGTCTGTGCACGCTGCAGGTCGCGTCTATTACGCGGACCGTCTACTGTTGACAGCTGGAGCAAGTTGCAGCCAGCTTCTGCCCGGACTCACGCTGCCTGTCACGAAGATTCGCAAGTCAGTGGCGTGGTTCGAGGCAGATGACCTCCTGTACGCCTCCAACTGCTTCCCGGCCTTCAATTACGAGGGGCCCGAGGGCGAATTGTACGGCTTCCCCTCCTTCTCCGGTGCCGGGGTGAAGGTGGGGCGCCACGACGGTGGCGAAGCAATCGCCCCATCCCAACCCTTGCAGCCGTTCGGCACGCATCATGCCGACGAGGCAGAGCTCCGCTCGTTCCTCAGCAGGCACATGCCTCGTGCAGCCGGACCGCTGCTCCGAGGCGCTGTGTGTAGTTATGAGCGAACGCCGGACGAGCATTTCATCCTGGATCGTCATCCCGAGTATGAGCATGTGTACATCGCAGCCGGGTTCTCGGGTCACGGCTTCAAGTTCGCGAGCGCCATCGGCCGCACCCTGTGTGAGTGGATCATGACCGGTACGCTCGATGATGACTTGTCGTTCTTCTCACTTACACGGTTCCGCTAGTCTAATATCGGGATGTCGCTCCCTCTCCGCGGCTTTGCTCGACTTAATAACCCACATAACGGACGCTCGCTCTCCGAAGCCTCGGCCAGTAGCCGGGTCCTTGGTTGTTGAGTTCTGTTAGTGGCCCATAGCGTTGTTTCATCACCTTATTTTGTTCGAATGAGCGAAACTCACAAATTAACACTGTTTGATCATCTTATTTCTCTTGTCCCATTCGATTTCAGCACTTTTCAGCCCAATAGAGTGAAATCACCTTATGAACCTTGCCCTAGCAGTTAAAAGAGGGAACCTCCGGTTCCACCCCAAAAAAAACCGCCCTGGCTAACTACAGCCAGGGCGGTTTTTATCAAATCAATCTTAATAAGCGAGTGAAAACAAGCCGTCAATGTGAGTCAGATAGCGAGCATTACTCGCTTTCTTCATCAACGAGGCTGGTGTACCCTTCAGCTTAATACCGGATTCGCCGATCGTGCCGATGCCGTCTTTGCGGCCCAGACTAGCGAGCGTACCGGAGAATACCGGGTTGAAGCCAACACTTGGGGAGCCTTTGTAAGCAGCCGCGATGTTAGCGCCGACCACTTCACCCATCTGCCAAGCCAATTGTGCGGTTGGCGGATATGGGCGGCCTTCCGGACCGAATACGACGGCACAGTCGCCAGCCAGGTATACGTCTGGGTGGGAGACCGATTGCAGCGCTTCGTTCACAGTTGCGCGTCCACGGTTTACTTCGATGCCACAGTTCGCGACCAAGGAGTTGCCTTGAACGCCACCCGTCCACACCAAGGTGTTCGTATCAATCGTGCGGCCATCCTTCAAGCTGACAGTCGCCCCGTTCACTTCTGTAATCGCAAGTCCGGTGAGGAACTGCACCCCGCGATTCTCGAGGCTAGTTACAGCGCGCTCGATCAGATCAGCGGAGAAGATAGGCAGGATGGTAGGCATTGCTTCAACCAAGTACAGCGAGACTTCAGCGAAATCCACGCCGTTCTCACGGCAAATGCCTGGAAGCTCGTCCGCCAGTTCACCTACAAGCTCGACGCCCGTGAGGCCGCCTCCGCCGATAATGAAGGTCGCATCTGCCTTGTTCTTCGTCTTGCTGTATTCGCTGATGCGTTCCTTCACATGCTTAAACACCCGGTTCGCGTCCACGACCGATTTCAGGGTCAAGCTGTTTTCTTGAAGTCCTGGGATACCGAAGTAGTTCGTCTCACTACCCAGTGCGAGTACGAGTGTATCGTAGCGATAGTAGGTGGTGTCGTCCAAGACGACTTTGCGTGCTTCTACATCGATCGATTGCACTGTGCCGACTTTGATGTTGATTTGCTTGCCCTTCAACAATTTCTCAAGCGGCAGGGCAACAGCCTTCTCAGCCACGTTACCTGCTGCCAGACGATGAAGTTCGGTAATAATCTGATGAGAGCCTACGCGATTCACGATGGTGATGTCTGCTTCCGCCGCCGAAATGTTCGCACGTGCGGAAAGAGCGCTTAATAGGCCGCCATAGCCAGCGCCTAATATAATAATTTGCTTTTTCATGTTCATCCCCCGTTCTTGAATATGAGTGAAACTACTCTTGTTTCTTCCGTTCGCCCAGAATATCCAGGTACGCTTGGCTGAACCGCAACATTTTTTGCAATTCCGGATCTTTCAGCAGCTTCAGCATGCCGAACAGGCCAATCGTAGCATCGCTTTGCTCAGCGCGATCACTCGCCTCAATCGCTGCCGATGCATACCCCTTCACTTTCTCTTCAAGCGGCTTCACGACTTCCTTCAGGCCACCCACCATATCTTGAATCAGAACGCGGTCTGCCGTCACTTTTTGCGCCAAGTCATACGTCTTCGTAAGCAAGGTCATCATCTCGGCCAGCTTCGGCAGTTGCTCCACCAGCACCGTTAACGCTTCTTGCAGCTCTGGCTTTAACAATTGATCCAGCACATCAGGCTTACCAGTTATTGCTGCGACTGAGGTTTCTTGTGCTACATTTTCTACAGTTGATACTGACATTTCTTCATTCCTCCTTAGTGCATAGATGTTGTCTGGTTGCAGCGAACACTTCGTAGTCAAGCATCCATTTAAGATCGCCATGCGTTTTTCGTTGTACTACTATAAGTGAAAAACTTCACATGTTGTCTCAAAACTGCCGTCGACACAATACTCTCATTCTATACCTTAATCTCAAATCTCGCATTCATTTCCGACATTTTCTCCAACGATCATTTTTATCAGCCTGAAAGAATTTATATATCAGCCCATTCGACAAGTTTCAATCCGAGGAAGCAGCACCATTCTCCTTCTTCTCTTCCATGATCTGTGCATCGATATCAATAATATCCTGATTGTCCAGTGCTTCTTCTCCGAAAAAATCGTTCATCTTGGCCTTGGCCTTCTCCTTCACTTGGCTGTCGATACTCATAGCCGTCGCCCCCAATGCCAACCCTAATGCACCCAAATCATCGACGTAACCAACGGCTGGCAATAAATCCGGAACCAAATCGATAGGAAGGATTAAATACCCTAACGCTCCATAAATTTGTATTTTGGCCCGCAAAGGCGTCTTGGGGCTCTCCAAAGCGTAATAGAGCAATAAGCCGCTGTACACCACTTTCATACCGGCCACTTTCGCATATTTCTTGAGCTTGGCCCAGAATCCTTCATCTGTAAAATGCTTCTCATATTTCGACTGTTCCATCGGCACAACCCTCCTAATTATGATGCGTTACTGCATCCTATCCCATTCGCTCAAGGTGAATACTAATTAATACGTACGAATAGGGAGTCAGGGTTCAACAAACGATATAGGAAAGCCCCTAATAAAGGAGGGATTCGAATTGGCCAAACAGCAAGGGCATGCCGCCCAGAACACGCACACCCGCACTTCTGACAAGAAGGGCAAAAAATCCGGTGACAAATAGCCTATAGAGTCGCTTATCACCATTCAGGCCGGCCTCACTTGGTCGGCTTGAATTTGATTTGGCTCAACTCATCCAACATAGCAGGTCGATTAGGGTGTTTCATCTTCAATTGCTGGACAACTTCTCTCGCTTGCTGATCTCCCCCGGCTTTAATCAATTCACGGATAATTTGACATACTTTCTTGTACCCACCCCGGTCGGACGCTTGGAGCGAAGTTGCAGCAATGTGCTGCAGGAACAATTCATACACTTCATTGGGATACTTGGTTATTAAATGCGAGTAATGCTGAGTGACGATGTACAGATGTTTGCCCACATATCTCAGTAACCGCTCGGTCTCACTCTCTTCGATCAGCAATCGGGTATATAGCGATTCTGTGTGCCAACTGTCCCTCTTCTCCAATTCCGACAAAATTCGACTAAACACATCGGGCCATTCTTGTGGAGAATACAACCCCTTCAGTTGCAAATAGTAAGCATATTCGCCACTTAATGCGAACTTCTCCGCTAACACCCGTTGCTGCCCATGTTGGCTAGTTGACTGATACACTTCATAGCGATATTTCTCCCACTTGATCACAAGACCCGGCAATCTTCTCTCGGCGTCGTGCGCTTCTCCCTCTCCTGCCAATCGAAGCGCTTCCTCATACCGCTGCTCCTGAATGGCCTGCTTAATTGCCAACTCGCGAAATTCCGTGTGGTCCAGGTTGGCTAACAAGTAGTCATCGGCCTTCTCCGCCTCATCGTGGAGCTGAATGAGCCGGTAGCGCAGCAAGGCTAACTTCTCTCTAGCATATGACCCATACCGATCCTTGCTGTCGTAGTTCGCCTCTAACTTGGCCGCACATTGCTCCCATTCCTGACGAGCTTCCACATTGTCAGCTAGATGAGCGGCGCTCTCCAGTACCGATAGTTGCCATTCATCCCAACCTTCAAACCCGGCAAATTGAGTTTCTTTCAACAGCATCCGAAACAGCACTCGCTTCTCTTCGGCCGGGATCGTATCCACGACTTGAGCAGTCTGATCGATTAGCCCCAGACACTCCTCAATCATACCGCCCACTATACCGTCCGAATCATCGCACGCGCTAATCAGCTCTATCATCTCATGCAGGACACAAATACTGATATTAACCGTACGCAGAGCACTTCCTTCTTCTTGAGCCTGAACCGCCTTTTCCAGCACCATCTCTGCACCAGTTACCGCACGAGAGACATTCCGGTAGGGAACGAAACCGCCACGTTCTGAGTTCTCCTTCACATACGTCCGGATTAATTTCACGAACAGCTTCAGTTCCTCTTTCCCGTCCGGTTCCGTAAAATGCAAGTCTAACCGCTGTCTAACTTCCTTGAAATCCTGCGCATATTGCAGTAGCAAGTCGACTAGCTGCTGCTTCTCCAGCGTGGCTAATTGATCGGCAAGACTTCCTTTAGCCGTCGTCTGAGAGGATGACTGGGATGATGGCTTACTTGCAGCTAGCCTGGACCTAAGCTCGAGGAGAACCGCAGCCTGATGCTTGCATATCGCCTCCATATCGTAAGGACAATCGCAATCCGAATACACGACCAGACCGTCTGAATTGAGACTAATCTCAACTTCGTACAGGTCACTGCCCTCTACTTCTGCTGCGTACACTCCGCTCTTGATTTCCTCCAGGGCGAGGATATGCCCATTCTTGCGGTACTCTTCGCCTCGCTTGAGCATAATTTCGGAGATGTGATTTTCCAATTGGCTAAGCTTCATGTACATTTTGCTCCTATCATAGAAGTGTGGAATCCTCGTCCGCTGCCCGCGGGATCGTCTAGAATAACCCTTCCTCCGAGGCTTTACGCATGGCGGAAGCACGATTATGTACATTCAGCTTCGAGTAGATGCTCGAAATATAATTCTTCACTGTTCCCTCTGACAGGAACATCCGCTCCGCGATGTGGCGGTTCGCCAGCCCGTCGGAAATATACTGCAGCACCTGCAGCTCGCGATCGGTCAGCCCGTATTCAGCCTCCTTCGCCTGCGGCGGAGACGGCGTTCCTTCCCGCTCCGTCATCGTACGCGAGAACAAGGCACGGGCGACCTCCTGCGTGATCATCGTCTCGCCGCGGTGTACGAGCCGGATCGCGCCGGCCAGATCCAACGGATCAATCGCCTTCAGAATGTAGCCCTCCGCCCCTGCGTTCAAGGCCGATATGACGCATTGCACCTCCTGAAAGGTGGTCAACACGATCACCTTGACCGCTGGCCAACGTTGCTTCATGATCGTGGTCGCCTCTACACCATCCATAATGGGCATGTGGAGATCCATCAGCACTACATCAGGCTGCAGCGTCTCTACTTGCTCGACGGCCACCTTCCCATTCTCAGCCATACCGACGATGTCCAGATCGTCCGCCATGCCTAGGACGATGCCTAAGCTTTTGCGGATCAAATCCTGATCCTCGGTTATGAACACCCTGATCTTCTCCACCTTCATGCCCCCTCTCGTTTCATCTGCATCATGACTTGCTGCATGATCGGCACTGTGCACTCGATGACCGTTCCCCCACTAGGACTGGAACTGATCTGGAGCGTTCCGTTCAGATTCGCCATCCGCTCGGTCATCGTCTGCAATCCGAAACCCATGGTCAGCGCCGCGGCTCCGGTTCCGTTATCTGCAATCCGCAAGTGAATCATCTCTGGCTCGAACGCAAGTTCAATCTTCACACGGGAAGCCCGGCCATGCTTCTTCGCATTCGTCAGAGACTCCTGCAAACAGCGAATGAACGTCAGACGGACCTGCTCCGAAACCGGGTACTCGGCACCGACGGTATCGAGATCGACTTGGGTTCCAGTGTGCAAGGCGAACTCACTCCCGATCTGCTCTAGCGTTGGTGCTAGTGACTGTTTGTCCTTATCCGAAGCGATTTGGTGAATATGTTGCCGCACCTCATCCAATCCGTCCCTCGTCACGTGCAGCAGCTCGCGCAAGTTATTCTTCGCCTCTTGGGGCGATTGATCGATCAAATAATAGACAGCATCCATACCCATGATCGTTGTGGTGAACGTATGCCCGACCGTATCATGCAGATCCCGTGACAAGCGGTTTCTCTCCTCAGCCAAGGTCAGACGCTCGATTTGTTTGGCGTACACCTCCAACGTCTGATTCTGCTCCTGGATGATGCCATACATGCCATTGATTTGTTGATAGGACGTCACCAGCTTCTGGAAGCAGAATCCGATGCCGAATAAAATCGCTAGATTGGCTTCCCCGTCGATGAACGTTCTGCGCGGCATATCCGGTATCCCGCCAGATACTAAGACAGGCAATAGACAGATGGCAACAACCGCCCACAGCGCATGCCAGTTCCTGCACATATAACCTAACGTCAATACAGGAACCTGGAAGAAGGCGAACACGGATTCCTCGACCTCCGGAAGCAAGGTATAGAGTCCACCCGTAATGAGCAGCTCAGCCAAGACTGGGATGTAGCGAGGAACTTGCTTCCAGAGATAGAGGATAACCGGTACACAGCTGGATAGGAGGTATCCGGTTAGACCCAGCCAGAACCACATGCTGCTTGCTCCCACACTATATTGAAGATTGTAGATGCCAAGCACACACCATACCATACGAAAACCGAACACAATGTAGTCGAACCAATGCCGTGGGTGTTGAAGCGAAACCAAGCGAGTCACAGCCTTTTTCCCGTTTTTAGTCAGTATAAGCTATCCCCCTTGTGAAATCTATGTCGGACTGTCGTCTATACGTCTCTATAATGTAGCGAACAAAAGTCATAGGGCATAGTGACTTTCGGCTAATTATAATAGTTCGCTTCTTGTCACTACGTGGGTATGACTTTATTCCGGTACTGTAGAGAAGTAAGTCCAACTCCACTAGTAAAGGTGCCGTGCATGTATGTTTCCTACAATGAAAGATTCGCACAAAACAATCGTATTTACACTGCTCGTTCTGTTCTTAGCTGTCGCCTTCAGTTATATTCCAGGAATCATCGGTTTCGTGTATATGATGACACCGGCGTTAGCCGTGTTAATAATGATGCTCATCGTAACCCGGGACGGATATACGCGGGCTGGTTGGAGGAGGCTTGGCCTTCACAAGCTCGGAATGAAAGGATGGGGGTTCGCGCTACTTGTTCCGATCCTTCCGCTTGCCGCAGGTTTTGGCTTGGTCTGGATAACCGGGTTGTCTTCCTTGGTAATCGGAAGTGACTTCGAAGGATATAGCTGGGGCATCTTCCCACTCCTAATGGTCATTCTTTATGTGAAAACCGTGCTAATGGAATCCATGGGCGAGGAGCTAGGCTGGCGCGGCTATCTGCTGCCCCTCATGCTCGGCTGCATGAGCAAGCGCAAGGCGATGCTGCTCAATGGACTCATTCACGGGGTATGGCATTTCCCGATCATCCTGAATACAACCACCTACCACGATGGTGAGAATCTATGGCTGCTTCTGCCCTTAACCTTGGCCAGCACGATCTTTCTTGCTCCTGTAATCGGCGAGCTACGCCTGCGTACCGGCAGTGTCTGGACCGCATCGATGTTGCACACGACACACAATTTATTCGTGCTGATCTTCACCGCTATTACCATTCAACATGCCGAGGCAGCCACCTATATCGCCGGCGATATGAGCCTCACAATCATACTATTCTACATGTGGTTGACATGGGCTGCTTGGAGGAAGAAGCGCGGGACAAGCAAGGGATTGTCAGCTGATGTTACCAGATGCTAGGATCAGACCATTTGCACCGATACTTGCGGGCATGATATACTGGAGCTAATTTTCAGGAACGGAGGGGTACGTGTGATAGACTTTATCCGAGTTAAGTCTTTGCGCAGCTAATTGAATAGCGCCGAAGCTCTGCCTGTGTGCAGAGGACTCAGATTTGGTCTGTCCATATGAAGGTACCCCAGTAATATTTGGATACGTCGAGGTTCGTTGAGAACGACCCTTGTCGTATTTACCTTTAGAACGGAATACTCATAGCGAATGGAATAGCGCCTAGCCGCGACACGTCGGGCTAGCTGGAGAGAAGTGTCTCTATTGGAGGCATTGTCGTCGTTCATTCGCTGGGAGCGGCCTTTTTCTCCGAGTCCCCTCACGCGTAACTGTGACACAGGCACATCTGCCTGTGTTTTTTTGTTTTACATTAGATGGACCAATGGAGGATGATGAAATATGGAACAACCGCAACAAAAAGCGATTATCGTCGGCGTTCACCTGCAACAGCAGTCCGACTTCGACTATTCCATGCAGGAGCTGCGTAATCTGGCTTCCGCCTGTTACCTCGATGTAGTCGATGAGTTGACGCAGAAAGCAACCCGCGTCAATCCATCCCACTATATCGGAACCGGCAAGATTCAGGAGCTGCGCGCTCTGCTGGAAGGGCACGAGGCACCGATCGTCATCTTCAACGACGAGCTGTCGCCATCGCAGATTCGCAATTTGGAAGCCTCGCTGGAAGTGACGGTCATGGACCGCACACTGCTCATTCTGGATATATTCGCGGAACGCGCTCAGACGCGGGAAGCTCAGCTCCAAGTGGAAGTCGCCCGGCTGCAGTACATGCTGCCCCGGCTGGTCGGGCTGCGCGCTTCGCTCGGCAGACAGGGCGGCGGATCCGGCCTCAAGAATAGGGGTGCCGGCGAGACGAAGCTCGAGCTCGATCGCCGACGCATCGAAGAGCGGATTACAGCGCTGCAGGCGGAGCTGGAGAAGCTCGTAGCCCGACGCCAAGTGCAACGCAAGCAGCGCCGGAAGAATGAGGTGCCCGTCGTCTGTCTCGTCGGGTACACGAATACAGGCAAATCGAGCTTGATGAATGCTCTGATGGAAACGTACGATCCTACGACCACCAAGCAAGTGTTCGCCAAGGATATGCTGTTCGCTACATTGGAAACGTCGGTTCGAAGTATCGAGCTTCCCGACCACAAATCATTCCTGCTCACAGATACGGTCGGCTTCGTCAGCCAGCTCCCTCATCATCTGGTGAAAGCGTTCCGTTCCACGCTGGAAGAAGTCGCCGAAGCCGACTTGCTCGTCCATGTCGTCGACTACGCCCACGCCGATTACGAGAACATGATCGCCGTCACGAACGAGACGCTGAAAGCGCTGGGCGCCCATGACATTCCGACGATATTTGCCTACAATAAGTGCGATCAGACTGAGCATGCATATCCTCGCACGGAAGACAACACTGTGTATATGTCCGTGAAGCAAAGGAGCGGCTTGAACGAGCTTATCGAGCTTATCCGCTCCCGTATATTCCAAGACTACATGGAGTGTGAAATTCTGATTCCGTTCGATCAGGGACGGCTGGTAGCGTACTTCAATGAGCATGCTCATGTGCAGTCCACCAGTTACGAGCCTGAGGGTACGCGGATGCGGTTGGAATGCCGAACAGCGGATTTCGAGCGTTACAAGGATGCGTTCGAAGTCGTCTAGGGTTGGACATTATCACTCGGTACACGTGGAAAGTGAAAAAGAGGACCCTGGCGAGTTTGAGTTCTCGGGTCCTCTTTCACTACTCTCTATAATCCACCACAATGACCTCCAGCGCCCCTGTCTCCGGGTCGATGACGAATCCATGAACAGGGACCGCTTCCGGAAAGAGCGGATGCCTTCGAATCATTCTGACACTGTGCATGACGCCTTCCTCCGGGCGGTCGAACCCTTTTAGGAATTTCTCCATGCGGATGCCGGAATTTTCAAGCGTCTCTATAACCAACGGGTCGATCCCATACTGGGCGAACTTGCTCACCATGCCCATCGCATCTAGCCCGATCATACCGCAGCTGTGATGACCGATCACAATGATCTCTCGCGCGTCCAATTCGTACACGGCTACCAGAATACTGCGCATCGCGCTGCCGAATGGCTGAGTCAATATCCCGCCTGCATTTTTTATAAACTTCGCATCCCCGTTTTTAAATCCCAATGCCCTGGGAAGCAGTTCACTCAGTCGTGTATCCATACAAGTGAGGATCGCAACCTTCTTATCCGGGAACTTATCCGTTAAGTAATCTTCATACCGCTTCTCTTCAACAAATTGTTTATTAAACTCTAATAAGCTCGGGACGATAGACATAGATAACCCCCTCGTTGGATTCTTAACCCAAGTTTATCATCAAATCTGTAGGAATAGCAAAATCCGCCGCCTCCCTTTTTTACACCCTAAATCCGTTTACAGCCTCAAGAAACTACAGTAATCTAGTAATATTGGAAGGCGGCGATTACACTGAATTTCATCCACACATTGCTTCGCCATTTTACTCGTCATAAACTATTGTTCAGCGTCTTCTTGATCAGTATCTTCATAGAAGTCGCCTATGTGGTGGCAGCGCCATTGAGCCTGAAATACTTGGTGGACGAGGCTTTTACGCCTAAGGACTTCCAGGTGTTCGTTATTATATTGTGTATTCTGCTCGGCGGCGGATTCGTCAACATTGTAGCTAGCGCTTGCGGGGACTACTCACTTGGCAAATTGAGCGGTGAGGTCGTTCGGAAGCTGAGAGTCGATCTGTTCGCCCACCTGCAGCTGCAATCGCTTCCGTTCTATCAACAATACAAAGTCGGCGACCTTGTCACTCGCTTCGCAGCGGATATGGCTTCTATGGAGAGAGTCGTTCGCTTTGTGTCACCCTTCTTCCTGAAAGAGACGTTGAGCATTCTGCTTGGGCTCACCATGTTGTTCTCTATCGAATGGAAGCTCACGCTAGCCGTACTAGTCGGCTCCGCGCTGATGTTCGTTGGTCCCCGGCTGTTACAGAATCGCGCGGAAACCGCTAATGTGAATTATAAAGAAGCCCAAGAGCGCTTCTCCAATTCGATCGACGAGATGGTTAAGGGACACCGGACGATTAAAGGCCTGCACCAGCAGTCCAGGTTCCAAGAGCGCGCCCGCAAGCAAATTCATGATCTATTCTCCTTCGGCTTCAACTTGCACATGTCCAACTCCTTGATGGAGCGTCTACCTCTAACGGTATTATTGATTCTGAACGGGGTTATGATCGGCTTCGGCGGGTA
Source organism: Paenibacillus sp. P4_E11 (assembly GCF_056401635.1). Classification (NCBI taxonomy): domain Bacteria; kingdom Bacillati; phylum Bacillota; class Bacilli; order Caryophanales; family Paenibacillaceae; genus Paenibacillus; species Paenibacillus sp. P4_E11. Next base: position 102,036 of record NZ_JBFUIX010000006.1, read on the forward strand.
TTTGATATTCCATGATGAGATGACCGTTGGCGGCTTCATGGCCTTCTTCACTTTGTTCATGAGCGTGGGTCAGGCAGGGTCCAATCTCTCGTTCTTGATCCCGAGCCTTATTGACTCGAGTGTCAGTTTCCGCCGGGTTGGGGAAATCTTCAATCAGCAGCCAAGCGTTCCAGAAGCGATTAACCCCGTAGAGATGTCTTCGATTGAATCTATTCAAATGGATCGAGTTACCTTCGGCTACACGGGGGAGTCTGATCAATTGCGGGACGTCAGTCTGCGTATTCCAGCTGGAAGCTACGTCGCGTTCGTCGGACCTAGCGGCTCTGGTAAGAGCACAGCGCTCCAACTGCTGAGCCGTTTCTACGACCCCAAGCAAGGACATGTTGCGATCAACAATCATGACCTGCGCACCGTAAGTGAAGCTTCCTTACGAAGGCTGTCCACTCTGGTTACTCAGGACACGTTCTTATTCAACACCACGATCCGTGATAATCTGCTGCTAGATGACCGTGAACGTACCGAAGATGACATGATTGAAGCAGCGCGGCAGGCCAAGATACATGATGTTATCGCTAGCTGGCCTGCGGGATATGATACGTGGATCCATCATGAAGGGGGATCATTGTCGGGCGGCGAACGCCAGCGCATCTCGCTTGCCAGAGCACTCCTTAGACGGCCACAGCTGCTGCTGCTCGATGAGGTGACCTCGGCACTGGATCCTGCTACAGAGGCGGATATCAATCAATTGCTTCAACAAATCCGTCCACACACAACGATTATATCCGTTACCCATCGGTTAGCTTCGGTTGTGAGTGCCGACACGATTCATGTGTTCCAGGAAGGTCAGATTGTGGAATCCGGCACCCACCTAGAGCTTCTCCAGCAGAACGGACTTTACAGCAGCCTGTGGGAGAAACAGCATGGATTTCACCTGTCTCAAGACGGGCTGGAAGCTACGGTGGATGTTGAACGGCTAGCGAAGCTGCCCTTCTTCAAGGAGATCGAGCTGTCATTGCTTCAGAATATCGCCACCCTATTCTTCACCGAAACGTGCAAAGAGGGTGATGTCATTGTTCACGAGGGAGAGGAAGGCAACAAGTTTTACATCATTGTTCGCGGCAAGTTCGAAATCTTGAAGCATGTTCCCGAGAAGGGACAGCAGATGGTAGCCATCCTGCAAGACGGTGATTACTTCGGGGAGATCGCATTGCTTAAGAATATTCCTCGAACTGCAACGGTAAGAGCCCTGGTACCTTCGGTGCTCTTATCCATTAGACGGGGGGATTTCCACAGATTGATAGTCGAATACCCTCAAATCCTACTAACGTTAGAACATGCATTGAAGACACGAATTTGACTCCTGTATGACACTAGGCTCAATGCAGACACCCACATCCTCCTGCGGATGTGGGTGTACATGGAATTGCTTTAACGATCGTGTTTCGTGAAGAACGTTCGCTCCGTGCTCCGCCTCGACTGCTCAAGCTCATGCTTAATGTCTACTTGAATTCGCATTGAGCAAGCCACACATAATTTCCCTTGCCGAATGGCGGCTGAACAAAGATCGCATGCATCCGTCAAATTCGGATAATCGAATAACCTAATCTTGCCATTACGTATTAAAGCGCGGATTCTCTGAGCAGGAATAGTAGTCAACTCGGTGATTTGATTATTGCTTAGATGACGATTGCGTTTCAACTGGTTCTCTATGGTTCGAATCTGTTGATCTTCTTCAGTTGAGCACGACATACATAGGTTGCGCAGGTTCTTTTGAAAAACTTTTCCACATCTAGGACAATGCGCAACAAGTAGTTCTTTTGACATATTATCCCCTCGCCCGATCGTGGTCCTTCTGAACCAATAATATCATGAGTCTGGACAATATTCATCAAGTATTTGGTACTCTGATTCATTGTGTTACATAGGAATACGCACCCTAAACGTACTGCCCTCGCCGACCGTACTCTCTACATGAATAGTACCCCGCGCGGCGTCCACGATGTTCTTAGCGATCGCCAGGCCAAGTCCATGGCCGCCGGTTTGACGTGTTCGCGACTTATCCTGACGGTAAAAGCGGTCGAAGATGCGGGGCAGCGCTTCGGCCGAGACGCCGATACCGCTGTCTTCTACTTCGATTGTGAGGGTGTGGGTCCCTTTCTCCTTCTCGACAGCAATCGACACCAGTACCGATCCTTTATCCGGCGTATATTTAACGGCATTATCGATTAACAATACGAGCAATTGCGTTAATTTCTCCTCGTCCCACTCCACCATAAGCTCATCGGGAGTATGCAGCTTGATATCGATGTCCTTGGCCTGGGCGGATGGCTGGAGCTTATGAGTCACACTTACGACCGCTTCCCTCAGGTTGAACAAGGAACGATCAAGCACGAATTCGCCTGAATCGGAACGAGCCAATTGCAGCAGACCACCGGTCAGCTTAGTAATCGAGTTAACCTCCTCCTTCATGCCGGCAAGTACGCTGTTCGAGAAAGGGTCGCGATCGATGCTTGTTTCGAGCTGGAGTGCTTCAATTGACGCTAAGATGACGCTAAGTGGAGTACGCAGCTCATGGGAGGCATCCGCTACGAATTCGCGTTGTCGTGCATATGCGGTGGCAATCGGTATAATCGCTTTACGCGACATCATCTGACTGAGCCATAAGGCTAGAACAAAGAAAAGAAGGGCCATTGTGATCAACAGAATGAGCAGCCAGCGGAACAAATCGTGCTGGAATGTAACTTCTTTACCTATATATATGATACCGATCCGCTCCCCATTCCATAGCAATTCGCGGTCGGTAACAAGAAATCTGGCATCCTTCCCTTGTTGCGGGTGTTCCTGCATGTCCGTGGCTGGGCGGTCGAACATTTGCCATGTTATCTTGTCGATCCCTTTCCCCTTGAATACGCCCTTCTTGATAGACTCCATCACCTGAGCGCGCAGTTCGGGCTGAATCTCATCCCCTAGCTGCATGTCCCCATTATTGGCGAGTAAGTAATAGAACGATTGGTCGGCGCTGATCGAGAAGGCGTCCTCTACGGAGCGCGGGGGAAGTCTATTCGGATTACTTTCTTGGTTAACCCACGTTTGCAAGGTACGAATCTCACTGTTGGCAAGTTCATTCAGACGTGTTCGCTGATCGTTCCAGATGAACCAATAAAGCAGAGCATACACGACGATGACGAACAAACTGAGAAATACCATGAGCACGACGCTGTATTGCAAAGTGAGCTTACTGCGCGTCCGGTCGAACAGATCACCCGCTAGAAACCGCTTCTTTACCATCACCCAGTTACGCTTCAATTTTGTAGCCCACGCCTCTCACGCTCAGAATGAGCTCCCGCGAATCAGAAGGCTCGAGCTTCTTACGGATTAATTTCACGATAGCGTCTATCGTCTTCAAGTTCACGTCGGCATCCAGACCCCATACTTTGTCCAATATGTTCTCGCGGGTCAGCGTACGTCCCTTATTCAGCAACAGCAGGTCCAGAACTTGAAACTCACGCGGGGATAGTTGGATTTCTCGGTCGCCATGTATGACGATCTGATTCGTACGCTGCAGCTCCAGATCACGGATTCGGATTACATCCTCTTGCAGAGGGACGAAGCTTCTGCGCATCAGTGCTCGCAAGCGTGCCAGCAACTCGTCCATCTCGAACGGCTTGACCAGATAATCGTCGGCTCCCGCATCAAGACCTTCGACGCGATCCTGTAATGCATCCTTCGCCGTCAGCATTAGAACCGCCCCGAGATACCCTGCTTTGCGGAGTTTGGCGCACGTATCGAGGCCATCCCCTTCCGGCATCATCCAATCCAGCACGACAACATCGTAGCTGGAAGCTGTCGCATAATCGAATGCGTCGTTGCCCGTCATCACCCAGTCCACGGTACAGCCGGTCTTCTTCTTCAGCATATGTGCGGTCAGCTCACCCAGCCGGATATCGTCTTCCGCCAATAAGATCTTCATGCGCCTGCCCCATTCCTGATTACGCTTTGTCCAATAAGTATAATCGAAACATTTCGTCCTTTCACCGAAATTTCACCAAGTCCAAGTAATATAGGGTTCAAGAAACACCAACCTAATGAGAAGGGATGATTACAATGAACAAACCAAAGAAAATCATCATCGCCAGTACGTTAGCCGCAGTTCTTGCCGTAAGTGCCCTGATGGCGGTAAGCAGCCTGAGCCCAGCGTTCGCTGAACCCGTTGAACCCCATGCACCAGCCGGGACGGTGAAGAATAAGCCGAACAAGCCCGCGCCTAATAGAGAAGAAGCCCCCAAGCGAGGAAGTGTCGGCGGCAGTGAAGGAAAAGGAGAGAACTGCAGCACTGGTGAACGGCCTGGTGAGCGCCCMCCTGCACCTCCTGCTCCAGCAACTAACAGCAATAATCCTGAACAAACCGATAATTCGGTAGTCCTATCCAATGGATATATCACGGACCCCGAGGATCATGGCAGGCCGGTCGTCCTTATCGCCGCTGCCCTTGGGGTACCTACTGAAGTTTTCCGAGAAGCATTTCGCGGAGTAACTCCATCGGGGCTGGATAGCGAGCCAAGTGCCGAACTGGCTCAACGTAACAAAGCGGCCCTTCTTAAAGTTCTTGCTCCCTACGGGATTACAAACGAACGGTTGGACGAGGTATCCAACTACTACCGCTACAACGGCAGAAATAGCGATACTTGGCGCAAGACACCGGCTAGCGCAACCGCAATCATTACGGACGGCGTTGTGACGGGTGTAACGATCACGAACCCGGGTGCCGGCTACTCTTCCACTCCCACAGTGACCATAAAGGGGCCGAACGGTACAGTGACTGCAACGGCTACGGTAACCTACACGCAAGACTTTAAAACCAATGGCAGCATTACAGCTATAACGATTAATAACGACTAGGCCGTAACACACAAAAAGGAGCTATGCCACCGTTTTCGTTGGCCATGCTCCTTTTTTGCTTAATCACAGCCTTACTCAGCAACACTCCTGTCCAAGGTTATGCCCGTCCCCAACTCCATCGCCCTCCGTCTGTACTCCTCGGCAATGGCTACGTCGAATATTCCGAGCCACGTCTCCTATCCGCTACCTCTTCAACCAGATCTACTAGTTCCGTCCCATGTCACGTAATGATTCATGGTGTGCGTATAAGGATTATTTTCGCCTGAGAAAACCTATAATAGCAAGGATTTTGCGCTGTCACGAATTGATTATAGTGGGTAAGTGTTCACCCGGCTAACATAAGGAGCAAGACCATAACAACCACGAAGATATGAGGTGTTAGCAGATGGAGAACAATGATGCACAATCCGATAAGAAGACCATGTGGATTGATGCCGATGTACACAATGGAATTCAAGATCCTCGGGATCTACTCCCTTATCTAGATAAACCATGGCATAAGCAATGGATCGGCAGCGGCACCGGTGTCGGCCAACCGTACTACAGTCCGGTAGGCGTACTCCGAAGAGATGCGATTCCGGATGAAGGCGGCTCCTCGGGCAGCAACCCGGCCTTCATGGTGAAGGATCATATCGAACGGTACGGCTTCGATTACGTGATCTTAACGGGGCAAAATGTGCTCGAACTGTCGCTGAACCCAGATATGGATTACGGCAATGCGGTCGTGTCCGCGTATAACGATTATTTGATCGATCATTGGTTGTCAGCAGATCCTCGTTATAAAGGTGCCATGGTGATCAATCATGCGGATCCACAGTCGGCGGCGAAGGAAATCAAGCGCATTGGCGGGCATCCCGATATTGTAGAGGTCATCATGTGCAGCGGCAGTACTCGCCTATTCGGACATCGCTCTTATCACCCGATCTATGAGGAAGCAGTTAAGTTGGGCTTGCCGGTTGCGATTCATCCGGGGACAGAAGGCCGAGGCCTGGCAGGTGCACCCACCCCTTCCGGCTATCCATCTCGATACATGGAGTGGCATAACATTCTCCCGACCAATTATATGGCACACATCAATAGCCTCGTATGCGAGGGTGTGTTCGAGAAGTTTCCCGAACTGAAAGTAGTCGCGATCGAAGGCGGCATCGCTTGGCTGCCTCATCTTATGTGGCGGATGGATAAGAACTACAAAGCGCTGCGGGATACGACGCCATGGCTCAAGAAGATGCCGTCGGAATACATCCGGGAACATGTCTACTTGACGACACAGCCAATCGAGGAGCCTGACGTCCCCGAGCATCTCGTACAGCTCATCCAGATGTGCAAGGCAGAGAATCGCATCCTCTATTCCAGTGATTATCCGCATTGGGATTTCGATCATCCCAAGTTGGCGCTTGCGGCCTTCCCGAGAGACATCCGCGCCCGAATCCAAGGCGGGAATGCAGCCGCTTTGTACGGGTTGCACCAGAAGGCAAAATTAACATAAGGGGGATCACCGGTGAATGCATCCAGACTAAGAATACTCAAGGATATGCGACGTGATCACTGGCTTTATATTATGGCCTTGCCCGGTATTCTCTATTTTATTTTATTCAAATATTGGCCTATGGGCGGCGTTATTATCGCCTTTCAGGATTTCCATCCATTTACCGGATTTACCGGGAGTAAGTGGGTAGGGCTGAAGCATTTTCACCGGCTCTTCTCTGATCCTGATTTCTTCATGCTGCTGCGCAATACGTTGCTACTATCGGTGTACCAATTGGTGTTTGCCTTCCCTGCACCGATCCTACTATCCCTCATGCTGAATGAATTGCGTCGAGAATGGTTCAAGCGCTCGATTCAGACGCTCGTGTATATTCCGCATTTTATGTCCTGGGTTGTGGTAGTGTCCATGTTCTTTGTCGTATTCGAGTCGGAACAAAGTATTTTCCAATCCGTTATTGCATCACTGGGCTTCGACAAATTCTCCATTATGATGGACCCTGGCATGTTCAGGCCTATGTACATTTTACAGGTCATCTGGCGGGATACGGGATGGGGGACAGTTATCTACCTTGCTGCATTAGCAGCGATCAGTCCCGAGTTGTATGAAGCAGCCCGAATGGATGGAGCCGGTCGTTTTCGTCAAATCTGGCATATCACCTTGCCGGGAATCCGCAGTACCATCGTCATCCTGCTGTTGCTGAAACTAAGCGATATTCTAGAAACAAGCTTTGAGCATGTATTCAATCTCGTCAACTCTCTGAATCGGGATGTCGGCGAAGTATTCGATACGTATGTGTATCGGGTCGGTTTAATCAATGGTCAGCTCAGCTATGCCACCTCAATCGGACTATTTAAAGGTATCATAGGCTTGCTTCTCGTTATGTTCGCCAACTGGATTGCCAAAAAATTCGGGGAGGAGGGTCTCTACTAATGGTCGAAAAAGGCTTGGGAAAATACCTGTTTGATATCATCAACGTGACCCTGCTCCTGATGTTTGCCCTAATAACGATCATCCCGTTCGTTCATGTCATATCGAGCTCATTCGCATCGGTAGCCGAGTACAATTCCAGAGATTTTCTGTTGGTTCCAACGGAGTTCTCCTTAAAGGCGTACCAATACATCTTCACCACGAATGCGCTGCCTAAAAGCTTGGGAATTACCGTATTCATCACCGTCGTAGGCACCCTGATTTGCCTGCTATTCACAACCTTATTCGCTTATCCGTTATCCCGTCGACGCTTTCACTTCCGTCGTGCGATGATGTTCCTCATTGTGTTCACGATGATTTTCCATGGGGGCATGATTCCGGATTATCTGGTCGTAAAGGAGCTTGGGCTGCTGAATTCGTACTGGTCGCTCATCTTACCACGGGCGATTATTGCCTTCTATCTCATCATCATGATCAACTTCTTCAAGAACATTCCGGAGGAACTGGAGGAATCGGCTAAGATGGATGGTTGCGGGGACTTGCGTATGTTTTTCCGCATTATGATCCCCCTTTCCCTGCCAGCGATTGCCACTTTAACTTTGTTTTATGCCGTGTTCCAATGGAATACGTACATGCATGCCATCTTGTATATCAACGATACCGCGAAATGGCCGATTCAGGTGTTGCTCCGACAAATTGTGATGGTCTCTCAGGCCGGCTTCGTCGAGCAGGGCTCTGTTGAAGGGGAGTCCTCGATCCCACCAGATACCGTGAAGATGGCTGTAATCACAGTTGCGACCGTACCGATCTTGTTTGTCTATCCGTTTTTACAAAAATATTTTGCTAAAGGTGCCCTGGTCGGCTCCGTGAAAGGCTAATGGACAGGAGGAGCACATCCATGGAGAAATATTGGGTAGCTCATAAAGAGGAAATTGTAGAAGGTACGTGCAAAATCGTCAAAGTCAAAAATGCCGAGTACGGCATTTACAAAGTTAGGGGCGACTATTACGCTTGGCGCAACGCTTGCCCGCATTTCGGAGCCCCTGTATGTAAGGGCGTCATTACCGGAACGCGCCTGCCCTCTGATGTGTATGAGTATAAGCTTGGGCGTGACAACGAGATTGTCCGATGCCCCTGGCATGGGTGGGAATTCGATCTGATAACCGGGGAGCATCTGGTAGACCCAGCAACCAAGCTTCGTCAAGGCAAGCTGGACTATGCGGGGACCGAACAGGAAAGTCTCGAGAAAGCGGAATTGGAAATGCAGGCGAATGATATTTACATTTGGTTGTAATGGCTTGGCTTCAATGCTGCTAGTATAATCCATACTGGCTGCCTTTAAATATACAAAGCACAACTACTAAGGAGGAGTCACAATGAACCGAAAAGTGTTCAAATCATGGGGGTTACCACTCGGTATTGTTGTTCTTACCGCAACGGCCATGCTCTCGGGCTGCGGAACATCCAACAACACATCCGCCACAACCAGTACAACAAGTCCTTCCGGGAGCCCTGCAGCGCCAACAGGACCTGCCAAGGTATCGATGCTGAACGTGTATTTGTCCAACACGGCACCTAAGCTAGACGGACCGATCGTTAAAGAAACCGAGCGGATCGCCAATGGCAAGCTGGATATTACTTACGTACCCTCTAACGTGTACAATGAGAAACTTAATGTCACGATGACCTCCGGCGACATGCCGCAGGCGATTATGATCGATAATCCATTCATTACTTCGATTCTGAACGGTGTACGATCCGGGATGTTCTGGGACTTGACCCCCTACTTCAACGAGTTCCCCAATCTCAAAAACTATGACAAGCAAATCATGAACAATCTCGCTATTGACGGTAAAAATTACGTGATTCCGCGTCCCCGTCCGCTTGTTCGACTAGCTACAATTATACGCAAGGATTGGCTCGATAATGTAGGGCTGAAGGAGCCCACGACCACCGATGAATTCTATAATGTGCTGAAGGCGTTCAAGGAGAAAGATCCGGACAAGAACGGCGTCAATGATACGTACGGCCTTATGATCTATGAGAACTTCATACCATCAGAAATATTCGCATGGTTCGGTGCCCCTAACAACTGGATGGTCGATAAGAGCGGGAACTTCGTCAAAGACATAGAAACCAAGGAATTTCGGGAAGGGCTGCGCTTCGTTCGCAAACTGTATCAAGAAGATCTGATCAATAAGAACTTCGCGATCGTCGTTCGCAATGAGGCGAGAAAAGATCTATATAACAACAAGGTCGGCGTAAGTATTGAACCGATCGATGCGGTGGTCCCGTTCTACTACTTCCAAATGGAAGATACGAAAAATCATTATAAAATGACGGTAAGTCCGCCGATCAATGGGAAATCGTACGCTGCTCCCGGACATTTCGGTGGGGCGATCATTCCAAAAACAAGTGTGAAAACCGAGAAAGAGCTGCGCGAGGTGCTTCGTTACTTCAACGCCGTAAACAGTGATGCGGCTAAGGCGGAGTTCGTCCGCATCGCCCAGGAGAATGAGAAGAAACCGGCAGCCGAGCAGTTCAATGTGGACGATCTCAAGAATTTGATTACGACCGACGCCGTAGTCTATCCGGTAGGCACGACAGAAACGGACATGATGCTGAAGAAACGAATGGCGGAGCATGCTGCCGTGAGCATTCCCGATCCGTCCAACGGCTTAATCTCTCCTACCCAAACGGAGAAAAATGAGCAGTTGAAGACGATTCTGCTGGATGCTCGCGCGCAGTACATCATGGGTAAAATCGATGACGCAGGTTATGACACGGCGATTGCCCAATGGAAAAAAATCGGCGGCGATCAAGTCGCGAAAGAGTTGTCTGAGCTATACAAGAAAAAATAAGCTCGACTCGGCGGGGATTGCATCTATGGATGCAATCCCTTGCTACCCTCTATTCTACAGTATGCTATGATGGATTGTGATCGGTATTATGACACGAGCGAGGGTCAACATGAGAAGATTAYAGACGTCCAGCTTTTTCAAAAATTTAGTTCTGCTCAGCTGCATTATTGGGATCTTGCCTATCATCTTATTAGGTTATTTGTCTTATCAAAAATCGTCTGCCATTGTGCAAGAAGAGGTCAAATCCAGCCAACGGCTGATCCTAAAGCAGAACAAAGAAAAAGTAGAATACTTGCTCAAGACCATCGATACCCTAACAACCCAAACGATTAGCCGACCTGTCACGACGAATGCAGTCTCGATGCAGACCGCGCTTGATCTTCCTTATGTGTACGAGTATCAGGATGTCTTTGAGAAGCTGATCTACGAGCTCGTTCAAATCCAAGTGTTCGAGCTGGGCATCCAGAATATCCACCTGATGAGCTACCGTCAAAATTGGATGTTCGAGGGCGGAGCGATATATTCGATGAAGGATCGTCCGATCATCGAGACGCATGATAAGGTGTTATATACGCTGCAGAAGATGCTCCAAGATTATCGGGATGATTCCCGGCGCTCGTATTGGAAGCTCACTCAGGATGAGAAGTCCGGGTTTGTCCTGAAGCTGATTAAGCATATTCCCTTGAATGCGATCAATCCGGTGGGCATCATTACGGTGAATATCCCCATGCAGGAGCTGGGCAAGCGCCTGACCGGCGAGGCCGGGCAAGTCAACACGCTGATACTGGACGATTCGGGAGCGGTACTCGCCAGCTTGAACCCTGGGGATATTGGGAATAACGTGCAGGCTGAGGCCTATTATCAGCAGATCAAGAACAGCCCCGAGCAAGAAGGCTTTTTTTTCTATGAGCAGCACCATCAGAAGGTTGTCGTTCATTATAGTCACGCCTTATACAACGACTGGATGTATGTCTCGATTACACCATTAGAAGATTTGATGAGGAAGTCCGATGGAATCAAGCTCTATACGATTGTTTTCGCAGCTATTCTGATCGGACTTGTCATTACAACCTCCATCATCGTTTCTCATCAGCTTTACTTGCCGATTAATCGGATCTATCACTCGATCCAGCCGGATAGCAAGCAGAAGCAAAATAATGAGTTGGCCTATATAAGTGACCATTTGGTCAAGCTGGCACAGTCCAGTACGAGGCTGAAAGACCAGATTGAGCTTCTGCACAATCAGACTCGTGAGTTTTTTGTATTCAAGCTGTTGCTGGGCGATGTGAGGCTGGATTCGATTGACGATCAACTCGCGCACCATGACTTCCCCACGAGTTGGGATCAATGGTGTGTGCTGGCGGTTCAAATCGATACTTTGGAGGGGACGCGCTACAGAGACCAGGACATGGATCTCATGCGTTTTGCCATTCACAATATGATCGAAGAACTCGTCTCTCCCTCCATGCGTCTAAGTCCCGTTATCCAGAATCAAGGACTCGTTCTGATCCTTGGCGGCGGCCTGGATGAGGATACGCCATTCAAGGTGCAGGTGTTCAACAAGGCCGAGGAAATCCGAACGAACGTCAAATCTTATTTGAACCTCAAAATGAGTATTGGCATTAGCAGAAGCTACTCGAACTTCATCTATGCCCCACTCGCCCATCAAGAAAGCTTGGATGCCCTGGCTTATCGCGTGAGGCTCGGCTCAGAGTCGATTCTGTTCATCGATGAGGTAGAACCAAGCTCGGAGCAGACGTTCCGTTATCCCAAGGAACTGGAATTTCAGATTATGGAGGCCATCAAGCAGTCAAATCAGGAGCAGGCCCAAGAACGGCTGCATGCCAGCATCGTCTATTTTTTTGAGAATCCCATTAATCATCATGACTATCAGCATTTTATTGGACGATTATTTAATAACTTAACCGGTCTTGTTCAGGATGCAGGGGAGTCCGTACAGGAGGTATTCGAGAAGGAGACGTTCTCTTCGGACATCTTAGTACGTATGCATACACCCGAGCAGATCGAAGCTTGGCTGTGGAAGATGATCGTCCAACCCCTGCTCACTTGGATGGAAGAGCGTCAGCGCAAGCAGCAGGTTAACATCTCGATGTTGATTATTTCGGAGATTGAGCAATATTACGATCAGGATTTAAGTATTGAGATGTTTGCCTCACGGCTTCATTACCATCCGAGCTACATCAGTCGTGTGTTCAAAAAAGACACCGGCGTTAATTTCTCCGAATATTTGTCGAATTATCGCATCGAAATCGCGAAGCGCTGGCTCGTGGAAACAGACATGAGGATTTCGGATATCGCGGAACGCCTTCAATACAGCACGGCCTCGAATTTCAATCGAAACTTCAAAAAGATCGTGCAGGTTACACCGAGTCAATATCGGGAGCAATTCAAATAAGAGGAGATGCCACTTAGGATGAGTTCGATCCAGTATATGCCCGCCCAAGTCGTGAAGGCTTCTACGACTGCGTTGCCTGCAGGTAAGAGCATATCCAGAGGCTGGAGTGCTGTATACCTAGGAGAAGGCCAGGACCAGATGGAGTTGAAGTGGACGACGAATGTCGAGCATCTCCAGCAGATAGCTGGCCAATCCAGTCGTTTGCGGATCACGGTTGCCTTAGACTACCGAGATGCCCAACAGGTGGAAGTGTTTCTCCTTCAGTCTAATGAACTTATCGGTGCCATAGACATTCGTTACGCTTATGTCTTTCAACCGTTCGAGCTCCACCTTACGGCTGAGCAGACCGCCGCAGTACGGAATGAGGGTGTTCGTCTTGAGCTCAGAGGCGGCAAGCAGCCGCTCTGGGTGTTTGATACACTTGGCGAAGAGATGGAGCGCGTGCGGTTCACCCCCCATCTGGTTATGGGGGAGCCGGATTCACGAGCAGAGCAAGCCTTGCATACGATGCTCTCGCTGCATTCCCTGCAGCCTTTTGGCTGGATGGAGGGCTGTGTCCTGGACGGGTTGCATAGCTTGCGCTCGCTTCTAGGGGCGGATCGTGTCGATCCGATCTTGGATTTGCATTTTCGTCAGTTTTTCAGTGATCAGGGTGATTTGCTCTATGAGGATCTACACGGTCACAAGGCAGACGGTACGTTTACTACAATAGAAGCTACCCTGCCGCTTGCCGTTATCACCAAATATCGTCCGGGCCATCCTGTGATTCAACGAGCTATTGCTTTTTTTGAGGCCAGAGGCCTCAAGAGCGGTGGAGCTATCATGGATGGGGACATGGTATCAGCAGAAGGCTCGTATACCGTGGCTTATCCGCTTGCGGTGATGGCCCGCCACTTGGAGCGCCAGGATATGGCGGAGCAAGCCATTGCGCAGGTGCTACTGCGTCGAGACTGCCTGGCACGCGATCAGCATGTCTACTTACGCTATATGCAGCGCTCTCAAGAGCACACGTTCCGCAGTTGGGCCAGGGCATTCTCCTGGTATTGCTTAGGATTAGTGAAAACCTGTATCGAGCTCAAGGATTCCCCTTTTGCAATTCTGGCAGGGATGACTGAGCTTGAGGCGGAGATTACCCGCGTTGCACAAGTGGTAGCCGATTGGAGGCAGCCTAACGGGTTGTGGTCTTGCTTCCTGGACGATGCCGAGACAGGAGTCGATACTTCGGGTTCCGCCGGAATCTCTGCGGCCTTAGCATTGGCTGCGAGTGTCGGTCTATTACCGGCCTCTTATAGGGAGATCGCTAAGATCAACTTGTCGGAGCTATCCTCCTACTTGACACAGGATGGTATTCTAGCGGGAGTCGCCCAGCATAATGCAGGCGGCATGGAGCTGCAGCGTGGGGGATATCGGGTCCTGTCCCAAATGGGGCTTGGGCTATGGGCACAGTTGTATGCCTATGTGCATCTCGATTAAATTTCTTATCCTAATATAGCTATTCGCATCCTATATATACAATAGTGGGCTTGGTCTTCCACGAAACTATTGCATATGCTCAGGAGGGCGAATAATGACACAACGGCCGATTGTCATGATTCACGGGTACTCCGACAAGGGAAAGTCCTTTCAGACCTGGGTTGACAAACTCAGTAAGCGGGGCCACGATGTACGAACCATTCATGTCTGCTCCTACGAGACACTGACCAACGAAGTGACGATACCGGACATCGCTGAAGGATTCGACCGCGCACTCCGTGAGAAGATGGGTCTTAATGGTGATGAAGAGTTCGATGCCATCGTCCACTCTACTGGAATGCCGCTCATTCGTTCCTGGCTCTCGGCCTATGCCAAGAGACACAGCCGGCTGAAGCACCTGATCGGCCTGGCTCCGGCTAGCTTCGGGTCCCCGCTGGCACATAAAGGCCGGGGCTGGCTGGGCGGCATCTTCAAAGGTCGTAAAGAGCTTGGACCGGATTTCCTGGAGGCCGGGGATCGGGTCTTGGACGGACTCGAGCTCGGAAGCAGGTTTACCTGGGACCTGGCCGAGAAGGATCTGCTCGGAACCAGTCCCTTCTATGGGCCGAGTAATGCAACCCCATACGTGTTTATCTTCTGCGGCAACAAGGCGTACGACGGCATCCGAAGACTGATCAACGAACCGGGTACAGACGGTACGGTACGATGGGCCGGCTGTTCGCTTAATACCCGGAAGATCACCCTAGACCTGACCAAGAACACGGATGATCAGGATCGAATCTCATTCTCGGACTGGAGCAACGTCGACATTCCTCTAATTCCGATCGAAGGCGCGGACCACGGCTCGATCTTGCTCGCTCCATCTGACGACTTAGTCGATATGGTGCATGAGGCGCTGAGCGTGGAGAGTGAGGATGCTCTGACTGAATGGTATTCGAATGTGAATAACAAGGTTCAGCATGTGAAAGATGCACTTATACCATGGCAGCAATTCATAATCCGGGCCACGGATGAGC
Source organism: Paenibacillus sp. P4_E11 (assembly GCF_056401635.1). Classification (NCBI taxonomy): domain Bacteria; kingdom Bacillati; phylum Bacillota; class Bacilli; order Caryophanales; family Paenibacillaceae; genus Paenibacillus; species Paenibacillus sp. P4_E11. The sequence continues at coordinate 117,114 of NZ_JBFUIX010000006.1, forward strand.
GAGGCGACCCGATCACAGACTACTACATCCAGCTCGAGGGCACACGTACGAACTGTGGACTCGAGGAGCTCCAATACTTCGACGTGGATGTCCACGCCTATAGCAGTGATCCTAGCTTGCGGAATTTCCACGTCAATCTGAATGATCTGGCTCCCGAGACGCTTAATAGTCTTACCCTGCGCGTGATAGCCTCCTCCGGCACAACGCTAGTCGCTTATCATGGGCTTACAGACGACACGGAGTCTTATGATCAAGAGGGAACCTGGCACGCTACCCTGGATCTATCTACCCTGCTGCATAACAGCACTGTGAAGTTCTTCTACCCCTTCACGACGACCCTAGTCGCGCTGCGGCTCAATCGAGAACCGCTCCCCTTGAACGGGCCCAACAATATTTGCTGGTTCAATTAGTCCGGAATAACCCGATCGTTATCAGGGCAACACCTAATAGAAGACATAGAGGGGAATAGAGCATACTGTCCCATTGTGCAAATACCGTTCCCCTCTTCCTCTTAAACAGCCCCAACCATTTGAAATCTCCGATTGCCCGGATGAGAAAAACGGCTGATAACAACCATCCCCCATATGCAAGGAGAACGTCAGGGAACAGTACTCGCACAATCCCTCCCCATTCCATCACCAACCAAGCTGCCAATGCGATGAGTACAGCCACCACTCCAGTAGCGAATTTGGATGGTCGGAAGAGCGGCCCCGTGTCCATGCTCGGAACTACCGCTCTGTAGCCCCATGTCCCGCCCAGTAACCAATACATGTGGACCCCACTTACAGCAAATAGAATTCCACTTACAACCCAGGAAAGATTCTCGATCATGCTTGGCCTCCTTCCGAATCGATCCATTCCGTCCATAACATTCGAATATGACACTGAACATCTTGTTCACTTAGCGTCTCATGCTGATGGCGTTCGTACCAACCCAAGTAGTAGTGATATAACATCCAGGAAATACGAGTGGCACGCTCATCTGGCATGCCCTTACGTAGGAATAGCCCTTTCGCAAACTCCATTCTCAAATGTTCAATTTCATGTAGGGTCGAGCCATATGCGCTCTCCTTCAACGATAGCTTTCGCAAATAGAAGAGAAACTCCCCCTTCTTCGTAACCGAAAACATCTGGTGCAATAAGGCTAGGATCTGCTCATCTACATTCGATTGTTTAGAAGATGCAGCCATCACCTCCGTTGTCGCCCGCTCCTTCCACTCCGCCACGACACGTTGAAGAAAAGTATCCCGATTTTTGAAATACCAGTAAAAGCTGCTCTTGCTGCACCCCAAGGTTGCTGCCATCTTCTCAATAACAAGAGCCTCAACCCCGCCTTGCGCGAAACACTGCATCCCCACTTGAACCCATTGATCTTCTGAAGCGATTATTTTCGGCATTCCCTCACCTCTTTTCTGTACGCTACCGTCTAGATACACCCATTATATAACAAATAGCTGATGAACGTAAATATGTGTACGGTGGCGTACAAAAAACTTTCGTGGAGCTTCTGCCTCTGATGTTTGAACCCCAATCCTATTACTGGTTAGTATGACAGTAAGATCAGATGTACATAATAAGTGTAATTAGGTATAATAATTTAAGCTTGTTTTCTTTGGTATTATAGGGTTTTTAAGTGTAAAAGGTGGTGTAAAAATGACTTATTCTTTTCAGTATGAGCACTTCAATACGGTCGAAGGTCGAATAGTCTTTCACCCGAACTTAAACAACTATGATTACGAAATTAATCAACTCATCCTGGAGGCAGAAAGAAATATTGGGGCATTAGCCCGACTTGGTTTAAAGAGCCATCCCTTAAAACCTACAATCCTACGCAACTCTCTGGTTAGAACGGCACACTTTACAACCAAAATTGAACAAAATAAATTAGAGTTTAAAGAAGTCGAACAACTTTATCAAAATTATAAAAAAAATCCCTTAACCATAAAACAAAAAGCACAAATAGAAGTTAAAAACGTCTTTGAAACCTATGAGTATATTTATAGCTTAAACCCAATCGCAGATTTTGCAGATATGGATGAGCCTGTACTAAAAGAAATACAACATACTTTAATGAACCACTTAACCGGCTATCCGGATGGTTATAGAACCATTCCAGTCGCTCTCCAAGATGGTAACGGGCATGTTAGTTATGAGCCACCAGCATTCAACGAAGTCCCTCAACTCATGCAAGCTTACTTTAATTGGTTATTTACAAGTGTCACAGGCTATGCGAACCCCTATGATACAGCAAAGGTTAATTATGATAAAAAAGTTCATCCACTGATCATTGCTGGGGTCACTCATCACTTAATAGGGTACATTCATCCTTTTCCTGATGGTAATGGAAGAACAGCTCGGGCCTTTTCTACTTTAGTAGGATTAATCCACAATGACCTTGCTACGATTAAAGATGCGTTTAGTGTAGAGGAGTTCTTCGATAAAAGAATTGAKGATTATTATGATACGCTTATGACTGCATCTCAAGGCAACTTAAAACCATTCATTGTTTTTTATCTCGAGTGTGTTAACGCATCGCTTACTAAGGTTCTCAAAGAGCTGCAACGTTACGATAGAATCAAGCATATTCGTGAACTGCTGGGAAAAGGGCATGCCAAAACCATGTTCGAATTGATTAGTAGAATGGAAGACGGAGAGAACTTTCATAGACAACTGTTCGATGATACCCTGGATGCTTCGCCCTCCAGTATTGCCAAAAACATTGCAAAACTAAGAGAGCTAGGCATCATCAAGCCAGGAGACGGTCGCGGAGAGTACGTGGTTACTATAGTGGATTAGCTCGGTGATACACAATAGCCCCTTCTCTACTCCAGATAACAAAATTGACCGTTGTGGCACCAATAGATGCGATCGGAGACGGGGTGCGGCATGAGACGATAGCTTCGACGAACTACATCCGCAAACCGTGACTCCTCAGCCAGCCGCATCGCTCGGTTCACGGTGTCCATAGGTTCTTCAGCACGCATAAGAAGCGCTGTCTTGCGGTTCGGGAATGCGATCAGATAGGAACGGGGGACTTTCCCGATCGCCGCAAGAATTGGCACTCGGCAGGAAACGGATTATCCAGGAACGTCTCTATGGTACAAGTCTTGCGAAAAGGACTCTGCAGCCTGAGGGTAGAGGACGACCATCCTTCCGATCTTAAGTTCCGAAAGGCAAGCCGTTTTATTCTATCTGCGGTCAACCGAGGATGATGCTCCAACATCGCGCTGCTGATTATCTTGGAATAGCCATCTTTTAATTCGAGGAATATTACACACAGACCGGGAATGCTCTCTTCTACAACCAAACCCAACCCTTTATCCACTTGCTCCACATACTCCTTGCTTCTCAAAACAGGATATATACAGGAAGTATCGAGCTTCAGCATTTCCTCGTGCTTATCTCTTAAATCCATCGAACAACGAACGATCCCATTCAAGTAATCGACAGCTGTGTTCAGATCACCCGTTCGCATATACGTTAAGAAGGTTTCATGAAGGCTAACCTCGGATTTGTCATCCTCCTTTTCACTGTTGAATACAACCTCGAGTAACAGCGGTTCCTCTTTCTTCTGCCGCACTTGAACGTTCAGGCTCTGACTTAAATGCTGCGCCATCATCTCTGCGAATTCATGGGGCTGGTCATATAATCGGACTTGCTGCATAACGAATCATCGCTCCTTTGTTGTGTTATTGGACAACAGAAAACCCCTGACTGGACGCGGATGCGTCCTGCCAGGGGTGTGCTTCACCGCCAATAGGATACTAGTACTATACCATAATTTGTAATATAATGAAATATTTTTTTCGTTACTCAGCCGCGTTGGCGAGACCAGATGATGACCGGGATCAGCAACAAGGACAGGAAACCGCCCGCCAAAGAGAGGAAAGCATAGCTGGATTGAGCTACGACCATACCCGACAAGACTCCTCCCGATGCCCCCGCCAATGAAATCAGGACATCCACGGTTCCTTGGGTTTTTGCCCGCGTGGCTGTGGAGGTCGCATCGATGATCTGCGCGGTGCCGCTGATGATACCGAAGTTCCAGCCGAGCCCGAGCAGCGCAAGAGCAACGATGAGCCCGAACATCGAATCGGCCGGCGCCCATGCGGCAGCAAGCCCCGCCAGAAGCAGCGTGACGCCGGATGCGTAGGACATGATCGTACGTCCGACCTTATCCACAAGGATCCCCGTCACCAAGGAAGGGAGGAACATCGCCGCGACATGAATGCCGATCACCATGCCGACATCGCTCAACCCGTGTCCATGATGCTTCATGTGGACGGGCGTCATCGTCATGATGGCGACCATAACGATTTGAGTTAAGACCATCACGGTCGTCCCGATGACAACCCCTCGGTTCCGGATTGCCGGCACTTCGGGATTCGTGTCTGTCGCCGTCTTACCAGGGTTTGCCTGATTGACTTCGGCGATGGCTTTGGCGACGATTAACGGATCCGGGCGGAGTAAAACCAAAAACACCAGACCCGCTAGGATAAAGGCGGCTGCCCCTAGAATAAACGGCCCCGCCAGAGCAGGGACACCGAGAGACGTTGCAACCCGGCCCATGACACCCACAAGGTTCGGACCCGCAACCGCGCCAAACGTCGTGGATACCATCGCCACGCTGATCGCTCTTGCCCGTTGTGTAGGCTGAGCCAAGTCGGTTCCGGCATAACGCGCTTGCAAGTTGGTCGACGTGCCGGCCCCATAGATCAGCATCGAAACGAACAGGAGAGGCAGGTTGTCAATGACTGCTGCTAACACGACTCCCACTGCACCGATCCCGCCCGCAAAGAAGCCTGTGGTCAACCCAGCCCGGCGGCCGAAGCGTTGAGATAGTCGTCCGACGAGAAGCGCCGACGAGGCCGCGCCTAGCGTCAACAGCGCCGAAGGAATTCCCGCGAAGCTATCCGACCCCATCATGTCTTTGGCAAGCAGCGCACCGACCGTGACGCCTGCCGCAAGTCCAGCACCACCAAATATTTGAGCGATAATTACGATGATTAACGATCTCCGATAGAGCTGCTGTTGCTGCTGAGGAGAATGTATGTAGCCTCGGATCAATTCGCTTCCTGCAGCCATTATGGCTCCCCCTTCCGGCTTATTTGCTTGCGTCCAGCTTCCCGCCAGAAATAGTTCATTCTTCAAAAAACACTTCTATTTGCTGTACATTCTCATTGTATCAACAGCCTGCGATCGTGTCATGCTTCAATCTTGACTTGTTTTGTCACTTTTTTGACACGGCATCATTCGATGAACGCGATTATCCCTTAACGCCTCACCGCAGAGGCTGTAAGACGAAAAAACCGGCTGTCGAGTAACTGTTGATTGAGGCTAATACGGCCGTTCCAAGTGAAAAAGGACCCCCGTGAGCTCAAACATCTTGTTTGAACCTCCTTTGATTGTATAAGGGATTAAGCGGTATGGAGGTTCAAGCCAAAACTCGCCGGGGTCCTCTTTTTCACTTTCCACTCCTCTTGTTCACAGTTAATCGACAGCCTCAAAAACCGGCTTACAGCTCATGTTCGCCCGCCGCAGGTGCTCGAGCGACCTTCGAGCGATGCGGGTGGATATTTGCAAGCTACAGAAAGCAATCTGACTTGCAACCTTATTCCACATGCAGCCGTATGTTGTATGCACATCACATTAACAGGAAGGGGTCGATAACGCCAAGCGAACAGCCGCCTTATACACACTCGTCCTGCTAGTCGGACTTGGCATCCTGTTCTTCTGGTTCTGGAGACGCAGCAGCAAATCCCGATAGTATGGAATCGCTTATAACACGATCGAACGACCCCCAGTGAGGGTCTACATTGCCATACGGATGATTGATCATGTTCCCTTTTAATTCGGTTAAAAAATACATTCCAACCTGTTGAAGTCGTGTGAAGTAGTGATACCCTCCCACAAAAGCACAATTGTATTCTGCAGCCAGCTGACGGTATAACTCATAAAAAGCACGAAAATTTCTAAAGGATCCATGGGGAGAAAATAGCGGATTCATCCCGTTTCCTGTAACAATCAGACAAAGCGCTCCGATGCTCTGGATCTGTTCAAGGATAAATCTTAATGTTTGTTCCACCTCTGTTCGCTTTCCCGTACTCGTGTCGTTAAGCAAATATTCGATGAGCACCAGATCGGGCTTCAAATTCAAAACTTCATTTTGAATTCTGCGAACGCCAACCAATGAATTTTCCCCGCTGACCGCAACATTGGAAGATTTGCAGATGCTTCGAGGGTATAATTGTCGAAGGCCGTCCATAAGCTGATAAGGCCATCTCCCATTTCGCGTCGTGCTTTCACCATAGAACGCTATCCGAACCGGTTTCCCTGAAGCCAACTTGTCCTTGATAGGTTGCAGAATATGGAATCGCTCTAACGGCACAAGGTCAAGGGGATCTCTACCATGATTACGGAGATCGAATATCATTTGCGGCACCGCAACGACGTCAAATATTTGATTCTCCTTCAATTGTTGAAGATCGATTTGGGAAAAGTCGATTTCTAATCCCCACTCCACGAGATTGCCGTACGCCGATACCAAGACTAGAGGAATTTTACTATGCTTATCACATGAAATCGGCTCTGTCCACCGCAACGAATCCAAGTTCAGCAGTTGTCCTGTCCCATAATCCTCGCCTGAAGCCCCCATGCGAAGCAAGAATTGCTCATCCGAGATTACCGATATAAGTTCGATCCTATACGTACGAGGCACCATGTCCATATACGTTCCATCAAGCTCAGGTGTACAAGGGAACAGCATTCCAGCGTCCAATTCCGGCCTTCTGACATAGCTTCCGCCACTATGAATCTGGGTCTGGCCCCAGCTTAGAAATACGTGCGCAAGCACATAACCGTCAGCTACCAAGGGTGGCTCAGGCAGAAGCAGCTCCCGGGATTCCAAAGCCTCCGTATCCCCTTCCACAATCCGAAGCTCCCTCCTCCTGCTATCAATCACCACAGCGTCATAACGGCATAACCAAACATCATAGTCCAAGGAAAGCTTGGCTCCCTCAGGAATACCCCCATCCGGATGTCTCTTGATGGTGCCCCAGTAATAATCCTTTACATAGTCCTGCCCGGGGAGGTAGAGGATACTTCGATCCTCATTCCAGACTTGCAATGTTCCGGGAACCATTCGTTGATAGGGAACACCTCCGCTTCCGCGAATGCCTTCTCCATTCCAGCCGCAAGGTGAACTCTTTCCTACGCCCTGGATCGTATAGACTTGATGGGAGAATCGTTTCATACCCGGGGGGCGTACTCTCAATCGTGTGCTCTCCACAAATTCCACAACAGATAAATCCGAAAAAATAAGCTTGCCCGGTTCAACAGCAAGTTCCATCGAAGATGCAGCGAAAGGATGTACCTTCAGGCCTCTGCAATCCATCACATGTGTATGTATCATCTTGCCAACCCCTTTCTTCCAAGGATAAACGCCTAACGGCGTCCTTTGACGCCGTGTGTTTGCCGAGACGATGAACAATCAGCAATGTTATACTTTCTGAATCGTGTATAAAAGCAGACTTTTCAGCCCTTCCTCTTCCCAGAAGAAAGTAGGGAGGGATAATAATTCCTACCCGAAAACTGTGTTTTTATGTATACTTATTGTACTTAGTATTCTAATTTTAGATCGGAGGATGTCTATGGCACATCAACCTATACCCTTAGACTATGACTGTGTAGATGAAGTTCCCCTACATCGCGTGCGGGGCAATCAATTAGGTATTCTGCTCAGTGTCCTGATCAGCATCTTCACACAGCAGCTATGGGTTCTTGTACTCCCCTTGATTGTTCAGCTTATTAGTCGTTCGTTTGGCGTCAAATATAATGGATTTGTTCGGCTCTTCTCACCTCTATTCCCTGTCAGCACCCGAACCGAAAGTCGTGAACTTCTGCGATTCAACAACTTGCTAGCTATTCTTTTTCTGATTGTCACACTAGCGGCTCATGCATTCAACAGCCCTGTTGTAGCCTACATTAGTCTAGGTATGCTTACCCTGGCAGTCGTGCTGGCTTTATGCGGATTTTGTCTAGGCTGCTTCATGTACTTCCAATGGAAGCAATTTCTCATAAGGAGAAAAGTTTCTTCCTAATCGGGAGCTAATAAATCCACAGCCAGATGCGGCTGTGGATTTTGCATTGCTTGCAACGTGATTAGTGATTCTAGTGACATTCGAACACGTAGCTACCGGATCGGATCTGCAGAACGACGTACTTTCCAGAGGCAGATAACCTGCCATCCGATACTCCTTCGACTGATGTAATGAACCTCCCGTTGGTCCACACCTGGCTGCCCGATTCCCAAATCTCGAAGTTGTTTGCATCCTCTACTGCAATCCAGACGGACGCTTCCGTCCCGACGGGAATTCCTACGTTCAGCAACATTCCTCCGCCCTCGGGTTTCTTTTTCCAACAAGCGCTTACCTTGCCTCTTGGCGTCATCACTTGGCCTTCAGCATGATCGAGATTCTCTGGCACGTAAGGCTTAATGCGGATTCTCGCCCAGCCGGTCTCCTCCATCTGGATACCGGCAATGTACTCGACCATCATTCTAGCCGGATAAGCGTTCCAAGCGTGGCAGTGGGATTCGATATCCTGAAATCCCTCCCAAATCGTGCGTGAACCTTGACGGATCATATAGCCCCAGCTTGGAAAATCGGTTTTGGTCAGCAGCCGATATCCCGCCGCCTCTTGGCCGTTTTGAAACAACACATGAAGCAGGTTGAGCGACAGCAGCGTTTGGGTCTGCAAGCCTTGGCCTGCAACCGTATCCAGCAAGGATGGCCTGTCTTCCAATGGCACGAAGCCATAGTGCAGGGCGACGACATTCGTTCCCTGATGGCTATTCTCCGAACCGAAGCTATCCCGGAACCGCATCCGCTCCGTATCGTACATTTGGGCATGAAGCGCTCTAGCCAATTGCTCCGACCGCACAGCCATTTGCTCCGCTTCTGATTCATACCCGAGGATGCGAGCCATGGCGGCCATCAGATTCAGGCCATGCGCGAGCTTCATGTTCTGGATCGTCAGAAATTCACCTCGGTTGTCGATTTTCGGGTAAGGGTGATCGCTGATATGCCAAACGTACGGTTTCCTGCCTCCCCGTGTTTGGGGCACAAGACCGAGCTTGACGTCCGTATGGTTAAAGTAGTGTACAAGCATCCTTTTGGCTGAGGCATACAGACTTTCGAGCGACCTTATGTCTCCAGTGAACCTGTACACTTTCCAGAGTAGGGTAGGAAAATGTAAATCCCATTCCGGAATCCGGATATGAAAGTCGGGATGTTCGTAATTAGACGGAGTCACAAACGGAAACACGCCGCTCGCTAACTGACTGTCGGCGAAATCGGTCAACACCTTTTCCACCATCGCGACCGATGAGAATTGGTATAGGAGCAGCTCGGCCTGAAGATCGGAGTCGGCGAGATATTGCGCTTGCTCGCGGTGCGGACAGTCGACCAGCTGGCCCAGCGCGTTGTTTTTCTGCGTTTGGATGCATGCCTCGTACATCTCGTTAAGCAGCCCGTTCGACGAATGAAAGCCTCCTTCGTAAAGAAGCGCGGTATGAGCCGACACGATCTGAACCTGCTCATGTTTCAGCAGCTGCGGATATCCGGTCACCTCTACGTAACGGAAAGCTTTGTAGGACAAATCGGGCTCCCACGTCTCTTCCTCTAGGCCGCTCATCGTATACTCGTCGTAATAATATTCAGATTTTTCATTGCAAACGTTATGCTTCACGCACCCGCGTTCGTCCAAATCCTCGGAATAGCGCAGCCTTACCGTCGTTCCCCAGATCCCCTTGAGTGTCAGGCGCGGCCACCCGGAGATGATTTTACCCGTATCGAACACTTGACGTCCGACTTCCTGCATCGGCATGGGAGCCGGAACGATCGTCTCCTCCACTGCCCCTTCGGGAATCGTCTGCCACCTCATCGGCCATCGCTGATCTTCAATCGCGGCAGCCGTAACAGCTTGCTTGAACGCCCCTTGGTAGCTGGATGTCGTCCAGCTTGGATCCAGCTTGCGGGCATCATACGCTTCGATCGCGGATATGCGGCGGTTTTGCTGGTACCGGGTCCCGATTTGATGCGGGATCTCGGCGAGCGTTTCCCAGCTCTTATCCGTAACGATGGTATCCGCTGTCCCGTCCGCATATTGGATATGTCCTTGCAATAGAAAACCCGGCGCTCCGTTCACATAATTCGTCCCGTCCCCTCCTAGATAGTGAACGATCGCCGCGATGCAATTGTCCCCCTCTTGGAGCAGCTGCGTTACGTCGTAGGCCAAATAATATTTGGTCTTCTGCGGATTCGTCGGTGCTGGCGAGCCAAAGCCCCCGACCCGTTGTCCGTTCACGAACAATTGCATATAGTGATGGGCGGAAACGAACAGCTTGGCTAGTCCAGCCTCTTTATCCAGCCGAATACATCGGCGAAAATAGGCRAAATCGTTGATCCTCACAGCATCCGGCTTCCAAATCCAACACGCCCGCCAATCGTCGGTGAATAGTCCGGTATCGAAGTAAACAGCTGCGGACTCGGCAGGAATACCACGCTCATCCCACACAATCGCTTTCCACCAGTATCGGGTATGCCCGTCGAATGGCAGTCCTTCATACAGGACATGAAGCGGATGACCCTCCCTGCGCCCGCTGTCCCACACACTCCCCTCATTGCCGTCCAGCTCCTGCAGAGATTCTGAAACCAGGACCCGGTAAGCGATTTGAGTCGTTCCCCGCACATCACTATTCATCCTCCACGAGAAAGCGACCGACCTGTTATCGATGCCCATAGGTTGCTCATAACCGTTGACATATAAAGAATGAATAGTTAGTTTGGCATGTTCCATTAATCGCGCACCCTTCCATGGTTTGCATTACATTCTGTGCTCCATCAATAATAGACGCTTTCCAATATGCGGCGAATATTGTCCAGTCCCGCTCTTGTCGCGAATCTGCATTCCTCTTTGCCTTCAAACTCCAAGGAGAGAAAACCGTTATAATCGGAAGCCTGAATTAGTCGCAGAACCTCCCATACATCCACATCGCCTTGGCCAAAGATCGCTCCTCGCAAATAATTACCATTTACCGTTTGAAACCAGCCTTCTCCCGGATTGCGGTAGGAGGGCCTGTAGTAAAAATCCTTCAAATGAATCATAGAGGCCTGCGGCAAATTCCTCTTCACTGCCGCAATAGGATCCTCGTCTACACACCAGAAGTTTCCGATATCCAATGTCGTTCTGAAATTGGTTCGATCAACCGCGTGAAGGAGTGCCTGAATTCGTTCGCTATGCTGAATGTACCTCCCATGGTTTTCGACGCTTGTCGTAATGCCGAAAGTTTGGGCATAATCTGCAATTTGCCGACATGCCTCCGTTAAGCGTGGTAAATCGGCATAAAATTGCGTAAGCGTCGTTTCCTCAATCGGCCTGGAGGCGACATCATGACGCATCCGTGTAACACCCAGAGCAGCCGCAATATCTACGTGCTTCTTCACCCGGGCAATTTCCGCTTCGTACTGCACTACGTCCTCAATGGCAAAATTTGCTGGAATCGCGTAATTGGATAAATGAATACCAAGTTGTACAGCTTTCTTGCGAATTTCTTCGATCAATGCCGGATTGTCCTCCAAAGAAAATCCGATCGGCACGATTTCTACATGTTCACACCCATGCTCTGCGGCCCATTCCAGAACATGGATTATGGTCATATCCCCCGTCCTGATGGCCTGACTTAAGCTGTATGAACTTATTCCGATTTGCAGCATGGAACTGAACCCTCCTAACGGGTAACCCTGATTCGTTCTGTCATCATGAATATGGCTCGAACCCTTGGTAACAAGGGTTCAAGCCACACTACAGTTGCTACCGAATCAGGGAATCCAAATTTGCTTTACTTCCAAGTCGTCGAACCAAGCCATTCCGTTCGTGTTCATGTCTACGCTCAGATAGACTTGCAAATACTTGGCCGTTGCCTGGGGCGTGACCYCCAGTTCGTAATACGTCCACTCGGCGCCATGGCTAATTGTTTTCCAAGTATAGTTGACAGACGCTGTTTTATCCTGCTTGACTTGCCTCAGACCGATCCTTACCAGACCTGTCGTTGATTCGTTTTTGACCCATCCGCGCAGCACATAGTTCGATCCGCTCTCTACGGGGATAAATCCTGTGGAATTAATAACATTAAACACATTGCTGCTGTC